>CAYTTU010000204.1:0-18501 GCA_964440905.1 uncultured Acidimicrobiia bacterium
TTCTTTGGGGGCAACGTCGTCGTCATCGCCCTGGCGCGCACCAAGCCCGTGGTCAAAGTGGCGATCCTCGGTATCGCGGGAGTCCTGTTCCTCGCTTCACTCGGTTTCGATGGATGGAAGCTGTTCTGGCTGGAGTGGGTGTCTCTGGGGGTCATCGCCACCAACTACGTGCTCGACTCGCTACACGACGTCAAGTACCAGGCGCCGCAAGCCGAAGGCGCACACAAGAAGGCGGCGGTCGCCGAACTCGCCTAGGGAGCCGCCGGCGCCGCCGCTCCCACCCGCAGGGCGAACGGCCAACGGGCTCCGATCGCATCGGCGATGCTCACCACCACCCGCCACTCCCCGTTGCGCTGGGTGGCGGAGACAATCCGCGGCTCGGTACCCCATAGCGATGCCCTAGTGGACACCAGGTCGATGATGTCCTGTGGCGGGCTCGCAGGCTCCCCGTCCCACAACGGTGCCTCCGGTCCGACCGGGACGGATATCGGGGACGGCAGGTCGAGCACTGTGGTGCCGTCGTCGCCGCCGACCGCGATCAGCAGTTCGACGGCGCGCACCGGCTGCCGAGTGAAGCCCCGATCCGGCGGAGCCCCCAGGGTGCGAAAGGCTACCGCCACCCGATAGGTGCCGTCGCCGACCGGCTCCACGCGGAAGGCGCGTGCCCACTCCACGTAGGACACCGCCGCCCCCACGTCGAGAGATAGCTCCTCGCCGATCGACGCCGGCAGCGCAGCCCGTACGTCGGCCGACCCGCTCGGCTCCAGGTCGGCGGTGAAGTAATCGGTGACGAACCACTCGGCCCGCACCATCGCCACCCGGACCGCCGGATCGGGTGGCATCGCCATCAGGTCGGCTTCGGTGTAGAGCGGGAGGTCGGGAACGGGCAGGGTGGTGACCGCACCCGGCTCGCTGGCTGCCAGCGTCGTGGCCGGCACCGTGGGTGGCGCCCACCAGGAGCGGGCCACGATCACCCCAAGCACCATGGAACCGACGATGGCCGCCGCCAGGTACATCGTTCGGCGGCGGCGGTCCTCCGGCTCTGCTTCGGCCATCAGGTCGGCCCAGGGGACGTGCTCGAGTTCTTCACGGTCGTCCATGGCGGCTCCCTCGGGTGGGTCCAGGGGAGGTCGCCGACCATGGCGTAGACCGGTGATGAAGGTACGCCGCCCCACGGGCCGAGGGAAGGGGGATGGGGATGCCTCAGCCTCGGTCCCGGTTAGCGTTGTCCGGTGACCACCGAACTGTGCGTGATCGGCGACTTCGCCTGGGACGTGCTCATCCGCACCAATGCCGAGCTGCTCAAAGGCGGCGACACCTTTGGCGAGGTGCTGCTCATGCCCGGGGGCAGCGCCGCCAACGTGGCGGTGTGGGCGGCCCGCTGCGGATTGCCGAGTCACTTCATCGGCAAGATCGGCCGCGACCGCTTCGGTCTCCTTGCCCAGGAGGACCTCGACGCCGAGGGGGTGCAACGACACTTCGTGGAGAGCGACAACCACTCCACCGGCGCGGTCGGAGTGTTCGTCGACCACACCGGAGAGCGCTCCATGGTCTCCGGCCACGGTGCCGACTTCTTCCTTCTCCCCTCCGAGCTGCCCCGCGGCGTGATCACCGCGGCGAACCACCTCCACCTCAGCGCCTGGTCGTTCTTCACCGATCCGCCCCGTGCCGCGGCTCGGGAAGCAGCCCGTCTTGCCCAGCGCGCCGGGGCCACACTGTCGTTCGATCCCGCCTCGTTCCAGATGATCGGGGAGATGGGGGTAGATGCATTCATCGAGGTCACCGGAGACCTGGGCATCGACTTCCTGCTGCCCAACAAGGAGGAGGGCCGGATGCTCACCGGTGAGGAGGAGCCCGAGGCCATCGCCCGCCGCCTGGCCGAGCTGTACCCCGGAGCGCTGGTGATCGTCAAACTGGACGCCGACGGTGCCCTGGTGCTCAACGAGGAGGTGCGCCAAATTCCTCCCGGGCCCAACAAGCTGGTCGACGCCACCGGGGCGGGCGATTCGTTCGCCGGTGCCTTCCTCGCCCACTACCTGCGATCCGGCGAGGTCATGGCGGCGGCGACCTTTGCCACGCTGCTGTCGTCGTGGGTGATCGAACATATCGGTGCCCGGCCGGCTCCGGATGCACGGCTCAGGAAGCTGATCACTCAGTCGGTGGGGAGCCTGTAAGCGCATTACAGGGTGCATTACAAATCGCTATGCTTCCCCCATGACTCAGGTGGTGGCACGCTTGGACGATGACCTCATCGCCGCGGTCGACGACATGGTGAAAGAGGGGGTGTTTGAGTCCCGTTCCGACGCCATCCGCATTGCGTTGCGGCGCATCGTCGACGAGCGGCGCCGCCACAAGATCGGCCAGGCGATCATCGAGGGCTACCGACGCATCCCCGTGACGGCCGAAGAGACGGCCTGGGCAGAAGCGGCCACGATCCGCATGATCGAAGAAGAGCCGTGGTGACCCCCCGCCAGGGTGAGATCTGGTGGGCACATGCGGGAGGCAAGAGGCGGCCGGTGCTGGTGGTCACGCGGACCGTCGTGATCCCCCACCTCACCTGGGTGCTGTGCGCGCCCGTTACCAGGGTGGCGCGTGACATCCCCACAGAGATCCCGCTGCTCCGCAAGCACGGACTCAAGATCCGCTCGGTGGCGAGCTTCGACAACCTGGAATCGGTTCGAACCACTGCGCTCACGGAGCGCATCGGTGTCCTCGACGAGCCGCGCCGGAAGATCTGCGCCGCGCTCGCCGCGCTAGCGGACTGCTGACCAGCTCCCAGCTCTCAGCTTCCCGCCACCGGCCAACCCTCGACACCGCTCAACACGGCGACCAGCGTCGCGGGGTCACCCGGATCAACCGGGTTCCGTGACTCCACTTCGACACCGCCGGGTACGACCCGCACCAAGTAGCCCCGCTCCTGGTCGACAGCGAACGCCTCGGGGTCGAGAAACAGACGCGGCTTGTCCCGAGAGGGGTCGCCGATCTCGGGACAGAACGGGGTGCAGTTGCCACAGTCGTTGCACCACTCCGCCAGACAGAAGTACTGCCACTTCTCGGCGAGGCCCAGCCCCTCGGGGGGCGTGGCTACGTGCAGCATGGCGTCATTGGGACACACCGTGACGCAGATGTTGCACGACACACAGTCCCAGGTTCCCAGCGGGCGTTCGACCCGGCGTAGCCGCGGCGTCGTCGCCACCTTGCCGAACCGCTCCGCCCCGGCGGCATCGGCAAGTTCGGCGGCATAGGCCGCCACCGCATCGCGCCGCCCCGCCTTGCGGGCGGCTTCGTGGCGGGACCGCACCAGGTCGGGCACGGTGGACACACCGGCCTCGCGCATGTCCTTGCCCAGGTGATGCAGCATCCCCGAGAGGTTCCCGTATCCCCCGGGACCGAGCAGCACGGTGCACATGGTCACCGGGGTCAGCCCGAGGCCTACGGCCGGGGTGACGTTGTTGCGATCGATGCCGGCGCTAAACGACACCGCCACTGGTCCCGGTTCCGGGCCAACCCCGAGCAACCCGTCGAGATCACCGACCAGACGATCGAGCAGAGTGACCGCCATCACGTGAAGCGGCGGACCGGAGAGGTACATGACGTCGCCGGGAAGCCGGCGCAGGTGATTGGCGACGACCAGCGTGTTGGTCAGCTTGATGCCCACAGTGCGCCCGGCGGTGGCGGCAGAGCGATGCAGTGACCCGATCATCTCCAGGGCACGGTCGTACTGCAGGTCGGCGTCGAAGGCAGCCGGCGTCAGCCTGACGTCGTCGTGACCGAGCCGGCGCAGGATGTCGCTCACCGTCCCGATTCCCAAGAGGGTGGGGTTGAGCTTGACGACCACGTCCAACCCGTTTTCGGTCATGAGGTGGCGGGCGATGGCCTCGATCTCGTCCGGGGGACAGCCGTGAAATGTGGACAGAGTCACCCCGCCGACCACGCGACTCGGAATCTCCAGGGTGGCGTCGAACGGAGCCGCCACCTCGGGGCGCAGCCGCTCGATGGCCGCGGTGGCATCGAGCAGTCCCTCAATGAATCCCGCCATCTCGGGTGAGCGGATCCCGGCGAGGTCGTAACCCACCGACATGTCGAACAGGCACGGCCCCGGATCGCCCAACTCTGCCCGTAGTGGTGCCCAACTCGCCAAGAGGTGCAGGGCCATCCATGCCTTGACGTACTCGTCCAGTGACTGGGCGAGGCGCAGTTCCTGGCTCCACTCCACGTTGTATCCGACACCGGCAACGTCGATGCAGGGCCGCGGGATATCGAGGTCGTCGCGCACCTGGACCGTCTTCAGTTCGAAGACTCTCGCCCCTGCCAGCCAGCCAAGGACGATGTTCTGCGCCATCTGGGTGTGCGGTCCTGCCGCCGGTCCGAGCGGCGTCGCCACCGGACGCCCACCGACCGCCGTGCCGACATCGATCCCCACCTCGGGGCGGAAGAACTTTCCGGAGGGCAGGTCGAGGATGCGATGCCGGGTGTCCCACTCCAGGGCGATGCGACCCAACAGAGTTCGCAAGGGCCATGGGGTGAGAGCGGGGGTCACACCGACTCCATGCGAGCAAAGAGGCGCCGCTGCTGCTCGGCTGCCTTGGCCCTGATCTCGGCGGCATCGACCCGAGTGGGAGCGCCGTCACGCCACACCACCTCGCCGCCGACACTCACCTCCACCGGGTGCACCCCGGTGGTGAAAGCGAGGTGCCACGGATCCATCGACTCGTAGGACCAGGTGACGCGGTCATCGGCGGACTCGGGCACCAGAACTCGCCCTGCCTCCAACCACGACCACGCAGCGTCGGGGGTGGCTGTGACGTCGGTGGATCTGTGGAGGGCGTAGGCGAGGCGAAACTCGTCGAGCATGTCGGCGCCGATGCCATCGGTCCCCAGAGCCACGGGCTGGGTGAATCGGGCCGGCCAGGCATAGCCCACGGCGTTGTTCAGGTTCGAGCGGGGGTTGTGCACGACGGTTCCGGCGATTCCGTAACGCTCATCGAGACAGACCCCGTGGGCCAGCACCCAGGTGGGGCGGGCCAACCCGGCGAGGCGGTCGGCGGCATCGGCGTCCACCGCGTCCTCCGACACGTGGACATGCACCCCGACCCCGAACTCGTCGGCCAAGGCGGCGGCAGACTCGAGCGTGGCGTCGGAGCAGGTGAAGGCGGCGTGAATCCCCACAAGGCCGCGACCCCCGGCCGAAAGGAACCGCCGATTCTCCTCGAGTCCGCGGCGCGCCCCCTCGCCACCGTTGCGGTCGGTGACCCCGTAGGAGCACACCGCCCGCACCCCCACCTCGGCGGTAGCGGCAGCTATCACGTCGAGCGAACCCTCGATCGCCTCCGGCGACTCGTGATGATCGACGATGGCGGTAGTGCCGCAGGACAGCGCTTCGAGGGCGCCGAGCATCGCCGACCATCGGATGATCTCCAGGTCAAGGGCGCGGTCGAGGCGCCACCACACCTGCTCCAGGATCTCCGGGAACGAGTGCGCCACCTTCGGCGGAGCGGGCATCCCCCGGGCCAGCGACGAGTAGAGATGGTGATGAGCACACACCATCCCCGAGGTCACGTTGTCGGGAAGCCTCACGCCCGTCATAGCGCAGCCACCTTCTGGTTGAACTCGGCGATGAGCCGATCTATTTCACCCGCCTGCCCCTGGATTGCCTCCCAGTAGCCCGCACTCCACTGGGCGTCGAGCTCCTCGACGGTCTTGCCTTGTTGCTCGACCCATGTGAAGTACTTGAGGTTGTGGATTCGGCGGCGAACCTCATCGTCGAGCACTGCAAGGTGCTCGATCCCCTGGTCCAGGATCCGCCCGTACGCCAACGCCGCGTTCTTGAGGGTGAAGGCGCCCTCGGCGGCAGCGAGCTCGAGCACCCGGCTCCCGTAGAGATCGACCGAGTCGGTGAGTACGGTCAGCACCACTGCATCCCGACCGAGATGGAATCGCTTGGCGTATGAGATCGCGGCGAGCAGGTTGGCGATTCCGCTGATCCCGAACCAACCGAGCCGGTCCACCATCTCTGCGGGGACACCCTCGGTGCGCAGTAGATCCCGCCCGACCGGCTCATTGAAGAGGCGCAGCACCGCCATCGGGCCGGCGTCATCCACCGCGATCACAACGTCGGTGTTGCGGACGTTGTGGATCCAGGGGATGTGCTTGTCGCCGATTCCCTCGATGCGGTGGCTCCCGTATCCGTTGCGCAGCATCGTCGGACACTGCAGCGCCTCGGCGGCGGCGATGCGCGCTCCGTGGTGGGCCTGCTTCACGAAGTCGCCCGAAGCGATGGTGCCGGCCGATCCGGTGGCGAGCACGACGGCGGCGACCGGCACCCCGGGCGCCAGCGCCGCGGCGGCCTCCACCATCGCCGGTCCGGTCACCGAGTAGTGCCATAGGTAGTTGCCGAACTCGTCGAACTGATTGAAGATCGCCACGTTCTGGCCGGAAGCCCGCAGCCGATTGCACTCGTCGAAGATCTCCTTGACATTCGACTCGGAGCCCGGGGTGCGGATGATCTCGGCGCCGATCTCCTCCAACCAGGTGAACCGCTCCTGGCTCATCCCCTCAGGGAGTATCGCCAGGGCGTCGCACGACAACAGCCGCGAGTCGAAGGCCCCGCCCCGGCAATAGTTGCCGGTGGAGGGCCACGCCGCCTTCTGGCTGGTGGGATCGAAGCCTCCCGTGACCAGCCGAGGCACCAGGCACCCAAACGCTGCACCCACCTTGTGGGCTCCGGTGGGGAACCACTTGCCGACCAGGGCAATGATGCGAGCTTCGACTCCGGTCAGCGCGGTCGGGATCTCGATGGCATTCACCGCGCCGAACCCTCCGCCATGTTCCACGGGTTCGTTGTGCCAGTTGATCCGGAACAGGTTGCGGGGATCCACGTCGGAGAGCCCGACGCGCTTGAGCGACTTCACGACCCGCGCCGGAATCTTGTCGGAGTGGCGCATCTGCTCCAGGGTGGGGATCTCGATGCCGCGCTCGGCGGCGCGGCGCACTGCCCGTTCCAGGACCGCCGGGTCGCCGTGCAGGTCGATCATCACACCGCCTCCAATCGATCCAGGGCTTCGTCGAGATCCCGGCCGTCGGAGCGGGCCCGCACCGCGTTGATGCCGGCGGCGGCGGCGGCGCGTCCCGCTGCCGCCACATCCTTGAGACCGCTGCCGGTGCTCATCACCACCACGCGGTCCGAGCTCCCCACGACGCCGGCGGCCACCGCAGCCGTCAGTCCGACCCATGCCGCCGCCGCGGCCGGTTCGGCGAACACGCCTGAGCCACGGGCCAACGCGGGTATGGCGGCCAGGATCTCGTCGTCCGACACCGTGACGAACCCGCCGGAGGTGTCGCGCACTGCCGCCATCGCCTTCACCCGATCGCGGGGCAACCCGGCGGCGATGCTGTCGGCGATGGTGTGGGCGGTGATCGCCGGCTTGGTGACCACGTCTTCGTCGAGCCGCCATGCATCGGCGAGATAGGCACTGCCCTCCGCCTGGACCCCGATGAGTCGCGGCATCCGATCGATCCAGCCCAGGGCCATGAGGTCGCGCAACCCCTTGTGCAGCCCGCCGATGATGCACCCGTCGCCCACCCCGACGGTGATGACGTCAGGAGCGGTCCAACCCAGCGCCTCGCACACCTCATAGACCGCGGTCTTCTTGCCCTCGGTCATGTAGGGGTTGAATCCAGTACTGCGGTTGTACCAACCGCGCTGTGCCGCGGCCCGCATCGCCAATTCGACCGCCTGGTCGTAGGAGCCGTCCACCAGAACCACTGCGGCCCCGAAGGCGTGAAGCTGGGCGATCTTGGCGGCGGGCGCCGCCGCGGGAACGAAGATCACAGCCCGCGCCCCGGTGGAGGCGCACAGTCCGGCCAAAGCCGCGGCGGCGTTGCCGGTGCTCGCAGTGACCAGAGTCGTGGCGCCGCGCTCGGTGGCCTTGGCCACCGCCATCGCCGAGGCCCGATCCTTGAGCGAGGCGGTGGGCTGGCGGCCCTCGTCTTTGATCCACACTTCGGCCACACCGGCCGAGGTGGCGAGCCGGGGAGCGGCGATGAGCGGCGTGTCGCCCACGGGGAGCGACGGCACCGGGGTATCCGGTTCAACCGGAAGCAGCTGGCGGTAACGCCACATCCCCGCACCATCCCTGACCGATTCCCGGCTGACCCGATCCCGCAGCAGGTCGTAGTCGTAGACCACATCGAGCACTCCGTCGACGCCGTGGTGGGGACATACGTACTCCACCTCGGCGGGGTCGTACTCCGCCCCGCAGAGCAGGCAGCGGAGGTGAAGGACGTGATCCATATCCGGTCACATGGTCAGGGCCATCACGGCCTTCTGGACGTGGAGGCGGTTCTCTGCCTCGTCATACACCACACTCTGCGGCCCGTCGATCACGGCATCGGCCACCTCGATACCCCGGTCTGCGGGGAGGCAGTGCATGTATATGGCGTCGTCGTGGGCAAGCGCCATCCGGCGCTCGTCACAGATCCAGTCGGTGTACTTCCCGGAGACGGTCGCCGACGCCGCGGGGTCATCCGTCTCGAGCAGGCAGCCCCACGACTTGGGGTACACCACGTCGGCACCGCGGAATCCGGAGTCGAAGTCCTCCACCACCTCGAGCGACCCGCCGGAGTGCCGGGCGTTCTCCGCCGCCTGGTCCATGAATTCGGGATGGAGTCGAAACTCCGGGGGTCGGGTGAGTCGTACATTGGCGCCGTATCGAGTGAGCAGCAGGATCAGGCTGATCGGAACGCTCATCGGCTTCTGATACGACGCGGCGTATGCATAGGACACGTCGATGGTGAGTCCGCGGGGATCGCCCTTCTCCTCGACGATGGTGAGCAGATCGGCCAACGCCTGAAACGGGTGGTAGAGATCACACTGCATGTTGAGCACCGGCACCCGCGAGGCTGCAGCCACATCGCGCAGGTAGCCGTTGCCCACCTTCCAGTCGACATGACGGATCGCGATGCCATCGTTGTATCGACCCAGAATCTCGCCGATCTCCTTGGCGGTGTCGCCGTGGGCGATCTGGGTGGTCTTCGACTCGATGAACTGGGCATGCCCCCCGAGCTGCGCCATCCCCGCCTCGAAAGAGGCCCTGGTGCGAGTGCTGGAGAAGAAGAACAGCATCGCCAACACCTTGTCTTCGAGAAGCCCATGGGGCTGGCCGAGGGCGCGACGCCGTTTCAGGTCGAGCGCCACCTCCAACACCGAGTCGATCTCGCCTTTGGTCCACTCCTGACAGGTGATCAGGTCACGCCCGCGCAGTCCGGTTCGCATCGCCGTCCTCCCTCACTCCGTGGCGCCCAGGACCAGCGCGAGCAGCGCCATCCGCATCACCACTCCATTGAACGCTTCCTCCCAGTAACGGGCATGGCGGGTCGAGTCGACATCCTCGGGCAGCTCATCCATCCGGGGTAGGGAGTGGAGGATGATCGAGTCGGTGCGAGCCTGGCGCAGCACCTCACGGGTCACCCGGTAGTTGTCCGGTGTGGTGGGACGGCTCCCACCCCCCTCTTCCCGGCTCTTGGTGTAGTCCGCCTGTACCACCGGCTCCATGTAGATGACATCGGCTTCGCCGATCACCTCGGCGACGTGTTCTGCCTCCCGGAACACGAGACCTCTCTCGACGAGTTCGGCCTTGAACTCGGCGGTCAAGGACATCTCGGGGGGTGAGACGAAGATGGCCTCGGCATCGAACTGGGTCAAGGCATAGCCGAGAGAGTGCATCGTGCGCATCCGCATGTCGCCGATGCACAAGAACGTGAGGCCGTCGATGGTCCCCTTCTCGTTCGCCACGGTGTAGAGATCGGTGAGTACCTGAGTGGGGTGCTCTCCCCAGCCATCACCCGCGTTGATCACCGGTACCGATGCCCAGCGGGCGGCCTCCGCCGGTGCGCCCTGCTGGAAGTGGCGCATAACGATGACGTCTCCGTAGTACTCCAGCATGTGGACGGTGTCCTTGATCGACTCCTGGTAGAAGTCACCCGCCCGCGTCATCTTGGGATCCGCAAATCCGACGACGCGACCACCGAGACGGTGCATGGCGGCCTCGTGAGCCAGCCGGGTACGGGTGGAAGGCTGATAGAAGGCGGCCACCAGGGTCTTGGCGGCGAGCAGATCGGTGTTGCGCCGGGAGCTGGCTATCGGCTCCAGTTCCGCAGCCACCTCGAACACCTGCATGAACTCGGCGCGCTCGAAGTCCTTCAGGGAAAGGATGTCGCGCCCGGCAAAGCTACGCATCGCCAGTCACTCCTCTCTGGGGCCGTCCGGCGACGACCCGTTGATCCGACACCGCGAGCGTCCCACCAGGGGCTGGCAGCGGGTAGCGGCGGATGTCGCCCAGGTGGGGCCGAAAGACCCCAACGGGGACGGCCCGACTCCGTAACATTCGAAGCGTGGCGATCGCGTCCGTTTCGCGATTCATTCGGCCACCCGACCTTGCGGCGGCGGTGGCGGCGCTGCGCGCCGGGGCTCGGCCGGTGTCCGGGGGCACCGACCTGATACTCCACCCCCCGACGGCACCTACCGACCTGATCGACCTCACCGGCCTCCCCCTTGCCGGCGTGACTCCGTACGCCGGCGGGGTTCGCATCGGAGCCACCACAACCCTCACTGCAATGCTGCAGGACCGGGCCGTGGCCGCGGTAGGCGGCGGAGTCGTGGCCACGATGCTGCTCGAGGTGGGGTCTCCGCTCTTGCGCAATCGGGCAACCCTCGGCGGGCACCTCGCTCGTGGCCGCCTTTCGGACGTGATTCCTGTGCTGCTCGCCCTCGACGCCACCATCACCTGGACCGACGGTGCGGAACACACCCAGTCGTTGAGCGCCTTTTACCGCGACGGGCGCCACCGCAGCCCGATGATCATCACCGGCGTCACCATTCCCGCAGCGCGGCCTCCCAGCGCCGCAGCCTTCCTCAAGTTCACCCGTACCGCCTTCGAACTCGCCATCCTCAATTGCGCCTGCCGCATCGACCTGAACCTCTCAGGGCGCATCGGCGCCGCTCGTGTGGTGGTCGGCGAGACCCCGGCAGTGGGGGCTTCGCTCAGCGATGTCGAAGTGGCGCTCGTCGGCCGTACTCTCACGCCCGAGACCATCACATCGGCGGCCGACATGGCCGCCGAGGTGGTGCCCGCCCGCAGCGACGAGCGGGCCACGGTCGAGTATCGACGCGCCCTCGCCGCCGTGCTGGTGCGACGCGCCCTGACCGAGATCGCGGAGCGGCTGTCGTGAACCTTCGCCTCAACATCGACGGCTCTGCGGTCGAAACGGTCATAGACCCGGGGGAGAGCCTCATGCACCTCCTCATTCGGCTGGGCCACACCTCGGTGAAGAACGGGTGTGACCACGGCGATTGCGGTTCGTGCGCGGTGCTGATCGATGGGCGCGCCGTGACCGCTTGCCTGGTGTTCGCCGCCCAGATGGATGGGGCGACGATCACCACCGTCGAGGGACTCGAAGGTCCCGGTGGACTCCATCCGCTGCAGTTCACCGCCCTGGACGAGGGTGCGGTGCAGTGCGGCTTCTGTACGCCGGGAATGCTTCTCGCCGCTCTGGACCTGCTCGACGCCAACCCGGATCCGACCGAGGCCGAAGTGCGCCGCGCCCTGGCCGGGTCCTATTGCCGCTGCACCGGGTACGTCAAGCCGGTGGCGGCCATTCTCGCCGCCGCCGCCCTGATGCGGGAGGGCCGGTCGTGAGCTCACCTCCCCGGCAGGAGAGCAAGTTCAGCGTCGTCGGCGTGAGTGAGCGCAAGCTCGACGGTCGCGCCCTGGTCACCGGAGCTCCGGTTTTTACCGGTGATAACACCCCGCCAGGTGCGCTCCACATCGCACTCCTCACCAGCACGGTGGCCCACGCCCGCATTCGACGACTGGACCTCACCGCGGCGCTCGCCGTGCCCGGAGTGGTGCTGATCCTGACCCACGAGAACACTCCCCCATACCGCTACACCACTGCCGGTCAAGGTCATCCCGAGCCCAGCCCCTACGACGCCAGAATGTTCGACACCAAAGTGCGGTTCGTTGGCGACCGCGTGGCGGCGGTGGCCGCCGAGACCCTGGCCGCAGCGCGGGAGGCGGCAGCCCAGATCGTGGTGGACTATGAAGAGCTGGCCCCGGTGCTGTCGATTGATGCTGCCCTGGCATCGGGAGCTCCAGTGATCCACGACGAGGACGACGCGCTCGACGTGTTCGACGCCGCCCACAACGTGGTTTCGGTGGTGGCCGCTCGTGCCGGAAACGTGATCGCGGGGCTGACCGCCGCACCGGTGACGGTCGAGACCACCATCGAGACCCAGTACGCCCAGCACGCCCCGCTGGAACCGCACGTAACGGTGACTCATCTCGATCCCGACGGCCGCCTGATCATCGTCTCCAGCACCCAGGTGCCCTTTCACGTGCGCCGTATCGTGGCCCGCCTGCTCGACCTGCCGATCCATCGGCTGCGGGTGATCAAGCCACGCCTTGGTGGCGGCTTCGGGGTGAAGCAGGAGGTTCTCATCGAGGACGTCACCGCTCTGGTCACGATGCGTACTGGACGCCCCGCCCGTTTCGAGTACACCCGCGAGCAGGAGTTCGTCTCGTCCCGCACTCGCCATCCGATGCGGATCCGGGTGCGCCTGGGTGCCGACCCCGACGGCACGCTTCAGGCGGTGGCGATGGAGGCCATCTCCAACACCGGTGCCTACGGGACGCATGGTCTCACGGTGTTGTCGAACACCGGATCGAAGACGCTGCCGCTCTACAACCGCGCTCCCGACGTGGCCTTCGACGGCAAGGTGGTCTACACCAACCTGCCGGTGGCGGGGGCATATCGCGGCTACGGCGGTACCCAGGGGGCGTTCGCCCTGGAAACGGCGATGGACGCTCTCGCCACCGAGTTGGGTATGGACCCGGTGGAACTGCGGCTGCGGAATCACATCCGAGCCGGAGAGACCTCCCCGATCTTCGAGGAGCTGGGAGAGGGCCGCAAGGGTGCACCGCAGGTGATCGCCTCCTCGGCGCTCGATGAGTGTCTCCGTCTCGGGGCCGAGCGATTCGACTGGACCAGCCGCCAGGCGCGCCGGCCGGGAAGCGGTCCGCAGCGTCGTGGGGTCGGTATGTCGATCCACATGCAGGGTTCGGGGATCGCACTCGTCGACATGGCGGCGGCGACGATCACCATGAGCGACGATGGATCGTTCCATCTTCTCACTGGTTCGACCGATCTGGGAACCGGATCCGACACGATCCTCGCCCAGATCGCCGCCGAGGTGCTCGGTGTGGGACTCGATGCCGTGATGGTCACCGCCGCGGACACCGACCTCACTCCGTTCGACACCGGCGCCTACGCCTCATCCACCACATACGTGTCCGGGCGGGCGGTCGAGATGGCAGCGCAACAGGTGCGTCGCCAGATCCTCCGTGTCGCTGCCCGCATGGTCGGGGCGACTCCCGCCGCCCTCTCCGTATCTCAAGGGCGAGTGAGCGGGCCGGACCGATCGGTGAGCTTCGCCGAGATCGGCAGGCGCTCCTACTACGGCCCGGAGCCGGCCCAGATAGCTGCGACTGCGTCATTCGTTCCCGAAGCCTCGCCCCCGCCGTTCATGGCAGCGTTTGCCGAAGTAGAGGTCGACGTCGAGACCGGGCTCATCAGGGTCACCGACTTCCTTGCCGCGGTCGATTGCGGAACGGTGATAAACCCGCTCATGGCGGAGGGCCAGGTGGAGGGAGCCGTGGCCAATGGCATCGGATACGCCCTTACCGAGGAAATGGTCTTCACCCCGCGGGGTCGCACCCGCAACCCCGACCTGGCGCGCTACCGCATACCGGGAGCCCTCGACCTGCCCCCGATCCGGGTGATATTGGTCGACTCGTACGAACCCACCGGACCGATGGGCGCCAAGTCGGTGGCGGAGATCGGCATCAACGGACCGCTGCCTGCCATCGCCAATGCGGTCCACCACGCAGTCGGGATTCGCCTCACCCGCCCACCCTTCACCCCGGAGAAGGTGTGGAGGCTGCTTCAAGAGGCACTAGGCACTAGGTAAGACGGCTGACAGCTGACGGCTGACAGCGCAGACGGCTCGGTGTGGCCCCTGCCCAGGTACGTACCGGACGGGTCGCTGCGGCGACGCACCCCTTCCTCGGTCATCGCGGTCAGCGATGAATGGCGTCGCAGGTGACCCGGCGGGGATGGATCCGGCAGATCACCCTCGTCTCCTCGGCTGCGGCTCCGACCGGATAGACGTATCCGTAGTACCGCGGGTGGCTGGTGTAGCGACGCGTCAGCCGGTCTAGGTGCTCGACCGCACCTTCGGTCACGAGTTCGGCATCACCCCGGATCTGCATGAATCGGGCAGTGTCCTCAGGATCCACCACCAGCAGGCTCACACGCCGATCCGAGACGAGGTTTCGTCCCTTCTGTCGCTGCATAGTGGTGTTGACCACCGGAGCCTCGCCATCGTGGTCGACCCACACCAGACTCGATTGGGCACGACCATCGGGCCCGATTGTGGTCAGCACCCCGCCGATCGGCCGAGTGAGCAGGTCGAGATGAGAGTCGGGGATCACCGGCGCCATCACTCCCGGCCGCGTGTGGCGGCACTCATCGCGTTGACTTGAACCGGAAGGATCGACACGAGCACCGGGACCTCCGACGCCGCAAGTTCCTCGGGCACCACGTCGCCGAAGTACCGCACGGCACGTGCGAGATACTTCGAGGCGAGAGCGTCGAGGTGCTCACGGGCGCCGAGTTCGGTGAGTTCGGCCACGTCGCCACGGATCTCTAGATAGCGATCCGGGAGAGCGGGGTCGTAACAGAGCAGCGTCGCCCGTGGATCGCGCCGTAGGTTCCGCTCCTTGGCGAAGCCGCGCATGGTGTTGACTCGCACGTGTGGAGCCCGGTAGTCACACCACACCACCGTGGTCTGCGGATACCCGTCGACGCCAAGGGTGGTCAGAGCCGCCACCGGCGGGCACTCCACCAGGTCGCGATGCGATCCAGGAATGTCTTGACCGGTCGACACCAGCCCGGTCACCCGGGTACCGGACCGGCTGTGCACTTCTGGGCTCAACTCCTTACTGGGAGTGCAGCCTCGAAGGCGGCCACCTTCTGCTCCCACCCGTCCTCCAGCGGGCCGCGCAGACCGGTCACAAACACACAGTCCTCGGCGACCTTGACCAGGCCTTTGGACTCGAGGATCTCGTTCATGATCGGGCGCACCCGTTGCCACTTCTCCTGCTCGGCGGAGCTGGGCAACTCGCCGGTCTTCTTGTTAGGGCGTGGGGCACCCTCGGTGGTCAGCAGGGCGTAGCGAGTCCCCGTGGGAAGAGTCAACTTCTGCAGGAAGCGGCGCATCTTCCGGATCGGCTTTCCCATCCGACCTGGCGACGAGAAGACGTAGAGATCGGCTGCAGGCAACTGTGTAGCCCGAACCGCATCGATGTGATGCACGTTCGCAGTGATGCCCCGGCTGGCCATCCTCCGCTGGAATTCCGTGGCGACCTTGGCACCACTGCCGAACTTGGAGGCGTGGAAGTACTCGATGTTCATCGTGGCTCCTTGACGATGGGCGACGGACACCCCGGGCGTCGCCTGATGACGTTCGGCTTCAATTCTGCGAGCCGCCACCCTGCTGCTGCCAGGGGATTAGGGCCCAAGCGTGGTGGATACGCTGCTGACGGACGACCCCCTGCACGGGTAGTGCGCCTACTCAGCCGTTGTACGCCCGCTCTAACTCCACCAGGTCGAGTTTCTGCATCTGCAGCATCACCGCGGTGACCCGCTTCACTTTGTCGGGGTCGGGGTCGGACAGCATGTCCATGAGAGCAGTAGGCACCACCTGCCAGGTGACGCCGAAACGATCCACCACCCATCCGCACATCTGGATGGTCCCGTCCTCGATGAGATGCGCCCAGTAGTGGTCCACCTCCTCGGCGGTGGTGCAGTGGATCACGAACGAGGTCGCCGACGAGAACGAGTACATCGGGCCACCGTTGAGGGCGGTGAAGGGTTGCCCGGCCAACTCGAGTGACACCGTCATCACGGTGCCAGCCTTACCCGGGCCCGAGTCGCCGTATCGGCTGACCCCGGTGATCTTGGAGCCGGGGAACAGCGAGACGTAGAACTCAGCGGCCTGCTCGGCCTCATGGTCGAACCAGAGAAAGGGGGTGATCTTGTTCACTCGCGAACTCCGAACTATCTGATCAACTCCATGAACTCGCTGCGGGTCGAGGCGTTGCTGCGGAATCCGCCCCGCATCGCCGATGTGATCATCGACGAACCCTGCTTCTGCACCCCGCGCATCATCATGCAGAAATGGCTCCCGTCCATGACGACCGCCACTCCGTGCGGGCCGAGGACGGTCTCGATGGCGTCGGCAACCTGGTTGGTGAGTCGCTCCTGGACCTGGAACCGGCGCGCATACAGGTCCACGATCCGGGCGATCTTGCTCAGACCGATGATGCGCTTGTTGGGCAGATAGGCGACGTGGGCCTTGCCGAAGAACGGCAGCATGTGGTGCTCGCACAGCGAGTAGAACTCGACGTCCTTCACCACAATCATTTCATCCGTGTCCGACTCGAAGATGGCGTTGTTGACCACTTCGTCCAGCGATCCCAGATAGCCCGAGGTGAGAAAGCTCATCGCCTTGGCCACCCGGAGCGGGGTGCGCATCAGGCCCTCGCGGGAGGGGTCCTCACCGAGTCGCACCAGCATCTCGCGCACCGTCGACTCGAGTGCTGGGTCGTAGATCTCGTCAGCCGCAGCCTCCATACCCTGCTCGGTGGCGTAATGAGCGCCGCTGCGAACTATCTCGTTGGGCATGAGCACCTCGATCTCCAGCCGAAACGGAGCGGCGATTACCTCCAGAACCGTACCCCCTCCAGGAAATTCCCACCGGGGGGCCACGTCGGCGGCCGGGACCGCCAAGTGCGCCTGTGCCGCCAGGTCGGGATCGGGGATCCTGGTGCCATCGACCTCCCCGGCAAAGCCTTCGAAGAGGACGATGTCCAGGTCGATTGGCCGGGGAGCATTGCGGTCCGAGGTGCGCACCCGGCCCATGGCGCCCTCGATTTCACGCAGCACCCCGCGCAGTCCGGCGGGGTCGAGACGGGTTTCGATCAAAGCCGCGGCGTTGAGGAAGTCCGGACCTGGGGCACCGACGGCTGCGGCGCGGTAGATCCGGCTGCGAGCGAGCACGGCGAGTTGCGGGTGCCTGCCGAGCATCCCGAAGGCCGCGGGCATGTTGCGCTCCGCATCGATGTTCGAACCGAGCGACACGACCGCCCGGCTCACTGCTCTCCCCGCCGACGGTGGATGCGCACTCCCACCGACTCGGCAAACCGAAGGGCCCCAGGCTTTTCCACTTCGACCTCCACCGCAGTGATGCGCGAGTCGGAGTCGAGGCAAATGGTGGCGATCTCGGTGGCAAGCCGCTCAACCAGCATCGGCGAGCCCTGCTCGACGTGGGCGATGATCGCCTTGGCCACGGTGCGGTAGTTGACCGCATCGGCAATGTCGTCGCTGCGGGCGGCCGGGCGGGTGTCGACGTCCATCGTGACGTTCACCACGACATCCTGTTGGTTGGCCCGCTCATCGGGGTTGATGCCGATGATGCCGCGTATGAGGAGATCGCGGATGAAGATGGCGTCGGACATTGTGTTGGAGGCTACCCGACTCCCGACTCCCGACGCCCGCCATTGGCTGTGTCCCGCCCCGAGAGTGCTTGCCGCAGTCTTGTGAGCATCGAGCGGACACGTGCAACGAGGGAACAGAGGGATTCATAGCTCTCGCCGGTTAGGTATCCGAGATCTCGCGCCAAGAGAAGGTGATACTCCGTCTCATTCGCAGAAGCGGCTGCAATCGCTACGAACCTGGCGTAATCGCGGTCCGTCCCGCGACCAGTTCCCTCCGCGAGGTTGGCGGGGATTGATGCGACCGCCCTGCGGGTCTGCGCGACAAGACTGAACCATTCATGCCGCGGGTACCTCGCCGTCACTCGGTACACACCGAGAACCAGTTCGTGAGCCACCCTCCAGGCCTCAAGATTCCGATAGTCAGACATACGCTCATGTAGCCATATGCGAATGCGCGATGCAACACCCTTGAATTCGACCCAAGTTGTCCAGCTCTGGTCGGGAGTCGGGAGTCGGGTGTCGGGAGTCGGACGACGGGCGTCAGCTCCCCAGATGAGCCCCTCCATCCACCCGCACGATCTCCCCGGTGATGAAGTCATTCTCGACGAGGGCGAGCACCGCAGCGACCACAGGTTCGGTCCCGCCAACCCGCTGCAGCGGGATGCGCTGCGCCAGCGCCTTGAGATAGGAGGAGTCCTTACCGGGAGGCGGAAGGATCGCTCCCAGGGCCACCGCATTCACCCGAATGCGCGGGGCCAGGCCGACCGCGGCGGCACGGGTGAAGGTGTCGAGTCCCCCCTTGGCGACCGTATAGGAGAAGTGATCCGGGTAGGGACGCTGGGTGCGCCAATCGGACACGTTGACCACCACCCCGGGACGGTCCTCC
>CAYTTU010000205.1:0-8670 GCA_964440905.1 uncultured Acidimicrobiia bacterium
GCCGCTAGCGACAACCTTGGTGCCCATCATGAGCGCCTGGGCACAGCCGACGCAGCGGGGGAGCGGGATCTGGCTCGCGGCGTCGCCCGCCGAATTCAGTACTCGGCCGACTCCGGCCGGCCGAGGGGTCAAGATGACTCACGGGCACGCTCGCCTGCAATTACCCTAGTCGGCATCCGGTCGGAGTGCTGCAGTGAAGTCCGTTCGTCTCGCGAGGTTGCTCGATCAACTGCGGTCGCGCCTGTGGTTCATCCCGGGCGTCTTCGTGGTCGGCTCCGCCGTCGCCGCGTTCGTCCTTGTGCCCCTCGACCGCCTCATGGACCGGTCCGTCGCCAGCACGCTCAGCAGCGTCCTCTTTGCCGGCGGTCCGGACAGTGCGCGACTCGTGCTGTCCACAATCGCGGGCGCGATGCTGACATTCACCGGGCTCGTCTACACGGTGACGATGCTCGTGCTCCAGCTCGCCAGCAGCCAGCTCTCGCCGCGGGTGATGCGGACGTTCCTCCGTGACCGCGTCAACCAGAGCGTGCTGGGGCTGTTCATCGCCACGTTCCTCTACGCCCTGTTGGTGCTGCGCGAGGTTCGCTCGCCGGCCGACGGCGCACCGTTCGTCCCGGCCATCGCGGTGACGTTCGCCTACCTGCTGCTGATCGGCTCCGTCGCCTTCTTCGTGGTCTACATCCACCACATGGCGCAGGCCATCCGGGCCGTGACGGTGCTGCGCAGCGTCGGTGACGAGACGCGCAACGCGATCATCCGCCTGTATCCGGGAAGCGTTGGCGCTGAGCCGGCCGCCCCGTCTGCAGGGCTCCCCGGTCGTGACCCGGACGAGGTCATCCTCCTCGAGCAGGCGCCCGGCGTGATCACCTCGGTCGACGAGGCAACGCTGGTGAGACTGGCCGAGGAGCATCAGGTGGCAATCGAGCTCTTGCATCACGTCGGCGATTTCGTGCCGACCGATGCCCCGTTGCTGCGGGTCTGGCGCGGACCTCGCAGCCCCGCCGGCGCTGCGCTGCCGACCCGCGCCCTAGCAGGGGCGATCCAGACCGGCGGGGAGCGAACAATGACCCAGGACGCGGCTTTCGGCTTCCGGCAGATCGTAGACATCGCCGAACGGGCACTCTCGCCGGGAGTGAATGATCCGACGACGGCGGTCCAGGCGCTCGACCAGCTCCACGACCTGCTCCGGCGCCTTACCCGCCGCGAGTTCCCCTCACCTGTGCGATCGGCCGATGACGGTTCGATCCTGCTGCACCTCCCGCGCCCGGGGTGGGACGACTACGTGGCCCTCGCGCTCGACGAGATCCGCGGGTACGGAGCGGGCTCGATCCAGGTCGCCCGACGGCTCCGGTACCTGCTTCTCGATCTCAAAGATGTCGCCCCGCGATTTCGCCAGGAGCCGATCGATCGCCAGCTGCGTCTGCTGGATGCCGCGCTGGCAAGTGAATACGAGTTCCGCGAGGACCGCCGCGCGGCAGCACAACCAAGCGTTTCCGGCCAGGGACCGGCCGAGAATCCGGCGGCCGCGCCAGCCAATGGCCCGCACCCGAGGTGAGCGGTCCAGCTCCTGCGTGACTTCCAGTCCCGTCCCGGGAGTCCGGGCGTCGGGCGATCTTCCCGGTCGGCGGCGCGCGGCGCAGCGTCGTCGCCCCCGCCGAGGATCACGTCAAGCTTCGCCATCGCCTGGTGTGCAGCGGCAGGGCGTGGCTGTAGGGTCAATTGTGAATCGCGACCTCCTTGCGGCCGACACCTCGCTCACGATCATCGGGTTGCGTCCCGGCCGCCAGCTGACCTGGGCCTTATCTGAACCCTTATCGCGGCCGTCCTAGGCGTCCCACCGCGGTCAGATTCGCCACCGGAACCAACGGCTGGGGGCATGCGATCACGCGGGCGTCGTCCACGTTCGCGGCTCCGCGGTCATCCGCCGCTGATCGTCATCTCGGGTCAATCGCTCAGGAAGGTCCGATGCCGAGCATCACCACATCGGTCGCCGTGGCCTTGCCCTTGAGCTCTAGGCTACGGTGCGGGAGGTTTGGATCGAGGCCCGCGGCTGCAGCAGCATCGGCCGACACGATGACTTCGCCAGGCCCGGCCGCAGCCGCCAGGCGGGCCGCCGTGTTGACCGTGTCGCCGACGACCGTGATCTCCACGCTCTGGCCTTCGCCCACCGCCCCGAACCAGACCTGGCCGGTATGCACGCCAGCGCCCACGGGCGCTGGGCCCTTATGGATCCTGTCTCTTGCGTCTCATTGCGTCTCTTGGAATCTTCATTGCCCGCCGCGACCCTATCTGAACCCTTTGGGCGGCATCGGCTTCGCGGCGATCCTGCTGCTCATGATGTTCAAGCCCTTCTAGTGGGCCCGATGCGCCGGTAGCGCGCGGCGCCAGCGCATCGGTTCAAACTGGTTCGGCGTATCGAGCCGCCTTGCGGTGGAGGCCGGAGCGGCGCGGCGGCGCCCCCCGCCGGCGGTAAGGGCTCCGATAGGCGCCCGCTCCACTACTTCGGCTCGAAGCAGGAACTGTTCATGGAGTCGGTCGAGCTGCCGATCCAGCCGGAACGCGTGAGCGTCGGATCATGCCGGGCGAGGATTGGAGGATCCCGCAGTAATCGACTGCGCCCGCGATGCGCACGCCGTGCTGCAGCGATAAAGGGCTCCAATAAGGGCTCCCCACCATGTGCGATCGGGTGAGAACCACAACATCTGGTGTGCGAGCCGAGCTAAGCCTACTAGATATTGTGGTTGGAGTGGTACCGCATACCGGATTCCCAGTGAAGTCCTCGCCACCGCGCTGCTGCCCCCTACCTCAACTTCCTGCTCCAGAACTTCGACCCGTTCCTTGGCAAGGCGCGACGCCAAGAGCGTCTCACTCGCCGGTTCACCGCGATCAAGGAGATGGAGCGATCCGCGACCACGTCGGAGACTGAGCGAGCGGCTGAGCCTTGGCGCCGAGTCGAGACTGACGCTGATATCGGCCGCCTGCCGGCTTCGGCAAGACGACGCTGCTGACGGAGTGACTGGCACGTTCACCGGCCGGTGAACGGCCCATCGCGTGGCTGTCGCTCGATCCGTCGCCCAACGTCGCAGAGAGCGGGCCAAGGTATTTCGTCCAGGTCAGCCTGGCTTCACCACCATGAGAACGATAATTGCCACAACGATGATGGCGAGAATGATGCCTACGACGCGACTGCGCGTGCTTAGCGCCGTGAACTCGGCCGCAGCGGCACCGCTGCTTTCGTACACCTCAATCTGGCGCTTCAGCGTCGGGGAGTAGAAGAAGAATGCCACCGTGCCCATGAGCAGGTACAGCACGATGGCCCCGTAGACCCAGAACTGGGTGAACTCCCACGGACCGAGCAGCACCAGGAGTATGCCGACGATCAGTAGGCCGGCATACGACGGGTTGGCAATGCGGTCGTCCAGGAACTTGATACCGCGCAGCGCGTAGCCGGTGTGCTCCGGCTCGCGTGCCGCACGTACTTGCCACACCCCGTAACTGATGTTCAGGCCGACCGCCACGATCGCGAACAGGATGTGCAACGTCTTCAACCACGGATACCAGTCCACCTCACCCTCCAGCGTTGGTCCCAACTGAACTCGTTTGGCGTCCACCCGCCGTCGTGCCAGCCAGATAGGCGTGGACCAGCCGAACGACGGACGAACCCTCGCCCACTGCGCTGGCGACGCGCTTCATTGACCCCGCGCGCACGTCGCCTACCGCGAATACACCAGGCATGCTGCTCTCAAGCGATCGCTCTGGTCCGTGTCGCCCCGGTTCGGCCGACAGGCTGTCACCGGTGAGGATGTATCCGCGATCGTCACGCTGGATCGCGGTCGGCAGCCAGCCTGTCTTCGGCGACGCCCCGATCATGATGAAGACGGCCGTAGCAGGGACGTCTTCAGTTCGGTCCGTCGCGGCATCATGGATGGTGAGAATCCGCAGGCGATGGTCGCCGCCTGCATCGACAACCACCGTGTTCAGCCGAACGGCAATGTTGTTGCGTCGCTCGATATCGCGAATCAGGTAATCCGACATCTCGGTAAGCGAGGAGCCCCGGACTAACATGGTTACCCGGGCGGCGAATCGGCTCAGGTAGAGCGCCGCCTGCCCGGCCGAGTTGGCGCCGCCGACGACGTACACCTCCTCGTCCGCCATGCCTGGCGCCTCCGTGACGCCCGAGCCGTAGTAGACCCCCCGCCCGACCAGTGCTTCAAGGCTGTCGATCCCGATCCGCCGGTAGCTGACCCCGACCGCCACGATGATGGCTCGGCTGAAGACCTCGGAGTCGTCGTCCAGCACGAGCACGTGCTCGCCTCGCTCGGCGCGGAGGCCAGTCGCAGCGCGGCCAATTAGGAAGCGCGCGCCGAGGAGCCAAGCCTGAAGATACGCGCGATGCGTGAGGTCGGCGCCGGTCAGACCCCGCGGGAAGCCAAGGTAGTTGCGGATCAGCGAACTCGTACCGGCCTGACCGCCGAGCGCCTCGTTCTCGAGGACCAGCACGCTCAGGCCCTCCGACGCGCCATAGACGGCAGCCGCGAGACCCGCAGGGCCTGAGCCGACCACCGTGACGTCGAAGACCTCGGCGCTCGGGTCGGTATTCACACCGAGCGCATCGGCAATCTCGACCGGCGTGGGTCTCGGCAGGACACGCCCATCGAACAGGATGGCGACCGGGAGCTCACTGGTCGCAGGCGCCTGCTTCAGGAGCTCCCGACCTTCGGCACTGTCGGCGTCGTAAAAGCCGAACGGGACGTAGCTACGCTGCAGTGCATCTTGGAGCCCATGGCTATAGGCGTCCCAGCGCTCACCTACGATGCGCACGGCCTGAAACTGCGGCCGGTGCTGGCGATCCCAATCATCGAGAAGTTCCGTGATCGCGTGGCAGAAGGATTCGTCGACGTCGCGCCCAGGGCCCAGGATGTAGGCATCGATCTGCCCGAGTGCGGACGCCTTCACAATCGATTCGGCCGCCGATCGATCACCCCAGGTGGTGAGAAGTGCGCGTCGCGCGTCGCGGTGCGTCGAGGCCGCTTCCGCCAGGAGTTCGATGCCCGTCATTTCCGACATGCGATGCGCCGCTAGCACGAGCCCGACGTCCTTGCCGCTTTGGTGCAGCTCTTCAAGCGCGGTGATCGCCGCTGAGGGGGAGCGCTCGAGCAGGATGGTGTAGTCCGCCCCAAACCGGCGGCGCAAGATGCGCTCGATCCGCGTGCCGGAAACGTGGTCGTCGTCGACCGCGAGGATGACCGCAGCTTCGGCCGGACCGGTATTGCTCATTGCTTCTTTCGGGTGCGGCGGTCAACGTGCTCAGGGCCGTTGACTGAGCCTCGGCTCAGGTTATCAGTCCAGTCCACTCCCCTGAATGCAGTCGAGCCCGGGCATACGCACCCATAGGACGCATATGCTTGCCAAGTGGGCAAGAAGAGCCGCATCAAGCGAGAACAGCGGTGCGATCGGGTGAAAACCACAACATCTGGTGTGCAATCCGAACTCAACGCACTAGATATTGTGGTTTGAGTGGTACCGCATACCGGATTCCCAGTGAAACGTCTCATGCGTCTCAGCCGCGTTCACCCAGTACATCGAAGAGACGCATGAGACGCATGAGACAGGATTCATAAGGGTCCAGATAAGGGACCAAAAACCCGAATTTGGAGCAGCTGCCGGAGTCGGCCGCCGACAGTCTGGTCCGTGGCTCGCTCCAGCGAGCGGGCTCGCGCATCGCGTCCTCGGATGGTGAGCCCGGCTCGGCGGAGCAGGTGAGCAGCGACAGTCCCGGCTCGGAGGGCAGATCGAGCATCTCGAAGACGAGCGTCAGGTCGCCGACGAGCGGATGGTGCATCTGCTTGGTGGCCGTGCCGATGGGAGCCGACGTGCAGCGCCTTACGGCTGCCGAGGCTGGCGATCGTCCCGCGCGTGCCTCTCTTAAGGCTAGAGGGGAGAGAGCCAAGAGCGCGACGGCCTCCGGCGTCCGTCAGGACTCGCGTCCCGGCTGCCACACGGGACCCGTCGTGATCGTGTGGGCGTCGCGCCTCGCCGCGCGGAGAAGCCGCTCCCCGTATGCGACGGCCAGATCGACGGTCAACGCCGAGCCTCGGTCGTACGAGCTGCGATGTGGATAGCCGGCCCGCATCGCGATCGCCAACTGGAAAAGGGTCTCAGCCGCGACGTTGCCCATGATCCTGACGCTCCCTCGGATGTCCTGGCCGGCAGCGCCGGCCTTGGCGTAGAGCATCTGCTGTTGCCTCGAAGTCGCCATCGGGGCAGCCACCAGAGGTTCCATCCGGGCTGACCCGACAACGTTGACACCCGGTCGTGGCTACACCCATCGATCGAGGACCGCTCACATGCCGCATGCGACGACGCCTGCCGCGCGACAGGGTCTCCCGTCGGGTCGGCAGGCGCCATTGCGCTCAGTGGCGGGCTCACCCTCCCCGAACAACCTCCGATCCTCCGCTCTCCTCAACCGAGACCACGGCGTCGCCGAGGACCGTCAGGCGGGAACCACCCGCCGCCGTCCCGGTGACGTCGTCCGAGGCGGTCAGGGTCGCTGTCGCGCCGCCGTCCATCGATACCGTGGCGACTCGTACCGAGAGGTCCTCGAGACTGACCGTCGCTCCCCCATCGGCATGCAGCGTCACGCTGCCCACCGATCCAGCAGCCGTAACCTGTGCACCGCCGCGGATCCGCAGCTCGAGGCTCTCGGCGTCGAGGCCGTCGATCACGGCCTGCGAGCCGCCGCTGAGGGTGATGCCGTCCAGCGCCGGGACGACGACCGTGACGGTGACTGGTTCGAGGGTTGTGAAGTCCTCGCTTGCCTCGATACTGAGGGTATCGCCGCGCAGGTCCGTCGCGATCACCGGCAGCAGGTTCTCCTGCGCACTCACCTCGACGACCTCCGACGGGCCGATCAGGACCACGATGCGAATGCCGGCCGTGGCCTCAATGCGACTGAAGGCGCCGACGTCTCGCGTCTCGCTGGTCACGGGGCCTTGCCCTTGGACACAACCGGCTAGAACACCCATGAGCGCGAGCAAGATGGTCAATAGGGTCCTGTGGGTGCCCCGATCCGCGTTCGTGGGTCGCATGGCTACATGTCCTCCCGCTGAAAGATGACGAGCCCGGCGATGCCCAGGCCGATCACCACGACCGCCCAGCTCAGGATCGTCGGCAGGTGGGCCTCCTCGCCGCCGGCCATCGCCATGGCGACCGAGCTCATCGAGGTGGGCCACAGCTCCACCAGCACCGGCAGGAAGCCGCCGAAGAGGAGCGGAACCATGGCGACTCCGGCCCCGATGGCCGCCACGCCGGCTTGGCTGTTGAGACGCGTCGAGAGCGCAAGGTTGAACGCCACGTAGAACGCCGGCACGGCGATGAGCACGCCGCCGAGCGTCGCCACGCGCCCGAGGTCCGGCACGCTGCCGTACGCCCAGGTCGCGACGCCGACGCTGACGGCCAGCGGCAGGACGATGCCGAAGAGGGTCAGCATGACCACCCCCACCAGCCACTTCGCCAGCAGCAGCGAGGTTCGAGAGATCGGCTTGGACAGCGTCCATGCCAGGGTGCCGGTGGTCCGTTCCTGGATGAGCAGGCCGATGCTGGCAAAGATCGCGGCGAACAGGATCCACTGGTCGAACAGGGCACCGAGCACGTTCGTCGTCGGATCGAGCGCCGCCGCGCCCGGCGCGAGGCCGGTCAGCCATTGGTCGATCCTGGTGGCGAGGGTGCCGATGAGGCCCAGGGCGGTGACCGCAGCGAACGTGGCGAGAATCGCGCGTCGCTGCCACCACTCTGAGAGCTCTTTGCGCAGGAACGGCCCGAAGCCGAGCAGGCCCAGATTCGTGGCACTGAGTCCTTGATTCGTCGCCGTGGCAGTCATGCCGCACGCTCCTTGTTCACGATGTGTAGGAAGACCTCCTCGAGGTTCAGCGATTCCTGGCGGTTGACGACGACCGTCAGCCCGGCGTCAGCCGCGAAGCGCATGACGGCGGCCTGGGCGTCAGCAATCCCGTTGGACGGGGTGACGTCGTAGCGCCATTCGTCGCCGTCGCGACCAATCGCCGCGACGTCGGCGACTGCCGGCAGGGCGCTGAGCCCTGACGCGGTCGCCTCGCCGGCTCCCAGGAGCGCGACGCGAATGGTGGCCGCCTTGAAGTCGCCCATCAGCGTGGCAGTCGGGGCGCTCACCACGAGGCGGCCGTGGTCGAGGATGGCGACGTGGTCGCTGACCCGCTGGACGTCGTCGAGGATGTGCGTTGAGTAGAAGACCGTCGTCTCGCCGCGCAATTTCTGCATGAGATCGAGCACGTCGCGACGCCCGAGCGGGTCGAGCGCGGCAGCCGGCTCGTCGAGCAGCACGACGGCGGGGTCGCCGGCCAGCGCCTGGGCGATCCCCAGGCGCTGTCGCATGCCGCCCGAGTACGTCTTCGTCGCCCGGTCGGCGGCATCGGCCAGTCCGACGAGCTCGAGGAGGTCGTCGATACCACGCCGCCTGGTCCCATGCGGGAAGAAGCTCGCCACGTAGGCCAGCGTCTGGCGCCCGGACATCCAGCCGTAGAAGCGCGGTTCCTGGGCCAGGTAGCCGACGCGGGCCCGATGGGCGCCCTGGATGGTTACTGGCACGCCGCCGACTGCGGCGCTTCCGGAAGTCGCCCGGCTGAGCCCGGCCAG
>CAYTTU010000206.1:0-4750 GCA_964440905.1 uncultured Acidimicrobiia bacterium
ACCACCAGGTAGAACACGATGCCGGAGAACGAGGCCACCAGGATCGCCGCCCAGGCCTCGGCGAAATGGAACAGCGCCGCCTGCTGGGAGATGTAGACGCCGAGGTTCGCCCGCGATCCCCCGAAGTACTCCGACACCACCGCGGCGATGATGCTCAGGGTCGTACCGACCTTGAAGGCGGAGAACATGAAGGGGAGAGAGTGGGGGATGCGCACCCGGGTGAGCACCTGGCGGGGCGCCGCTCCATAGGAGTGCATCAGCTCGAGCGAACCTGCAGGCACTTCGTTGAGTCCTCGCACAGTGTTGATCATCACCGGGAAGAAGACCACCAATGCCACCACCATCGCCCCCGGCCAGATGGTGGTGATGGGGAACCAGTTGTTCATGATCGGTGCCAGGGCGATGATGGGCGTCGAGTTCACCGCGATGGCGAAGGGCATCATCCCCTCGCGGGCCAGGGGCCAGCGCGAGGTGAGCAGTGCCATTCCGATGCCGGCGAGGGCACCGATGGCGAAACCGGTCATCGCCTTGCGCATCGTCAGCCACCCCGCCGCGGTGACCACCTCGAACTCCTCCACGAACACCTCGGCGATGCGGGTCGGTTGGGGGAGCAGGAACCGCTCGATGTCGAACCCGACGACTATCGCCTCCCAGAGAGCCAAGCCGCCGACGAAGATGAGGGCCGCTGGCGCGTAGCGCCGCAGCATCTCACCGAGCCAGCCGCGCCGTCCGACCGCGGTGGTGGTCATGTCCGGTCGACGGCGCGCAGGACCTCGCGCACCTCGGTGAGTTTCTCGTAGTACCGCGGGTGCTCCCGGGTGGCATCGTCGCGAGGCTGGGGGAGGTCGATTGCGACGACTCCGGCCACCCTTCCGGGACGAGGCGACATCACCACCACCCGGGAGGAGAGGAACACCGCCTCGGGAATGGAGTGAGTGACGAAGATCACCGTGGTCCCGGTCTGGGACCAGATGCGGAGCACCTCGGCCTGCATGCGCTCTCGGGTCATTTCGTCCAGGGCGCCGAACGGTTCGTCCATCAGCAGGATCGCCGGTTGGAACGAAAGCGCCCGGGCGATGGCCACCCGCTGCTGCATCCCGCCGGACAGTTGATAGGGGAACCGCCCCGCGAACTCGCCCAGTTGCACCAGGTCGAGCATTTCGCGGGCGCGAATCTCGCGCTCCTCCTTGGAGCGCCCCATGATCTCCAGCGGCAACTCGACGTTGCGCATCACGGTGCGCCAGTCGTAGAGGGTGGCCTGCTGGAACACGATCCCGTAGTCGCGGTCGCGGCGCGCCTGCGGAGCGGGCTTGCCGTTGACCATGACGGTTCCGCTGCTCGGCGCCACCAGGTCGCCGACGATGCGCAGCAGCGTGCTCTTGCCGCAACCCGATGGGCCGAGTAACGAGACGAACTCACCCGGTGCGATGTCGAGGTCGATGGCCCGAAGCGCCTCGACCCGATCGGCGCCGCCCTCGTTGAAGACCTTGTCGACACCCCGGACGGAGACGGCGGCGTTGGCTGCGGTCATTGGCCGCGGAGGGTAATCAGCAGGGGCGAGGGGGGAAGGGGCGAAGGGGAAGGGGTTAGGGGGTAGGGGTTAGGGTCGCGGGCGCTTACGCGTGGTTGGGCATCGGGCGCGGGCCTCGGGTGCCGGGTGCCGGGCCTCGGGTACTGGTCCTTTACTGCTTCACTTTCGCCTCCGCGCCGCCGAAAACCGGTAAACCTTTTCCCTCCCTGGAGCGAGTTACCCACCGAGATGACCCTGCAACCTGTGAGGCGAGCCCGAATGGCCGACAGGACCACGGAGGAGATACCAACCCTCCGTTCGGTCCGTGCCGTGCCCGACTTCGAGTCGTTCTATCGGGGCGAGTACCGCGCCGTGGTCGGACTGGCATATGCCCTGTCCGGAAGCCGGATCGCCGCCGAGGACATCGCCCAGGACGCCTTCCTGGCGGCGCACCGTCAATGGGATCGAGTGGCCTCCTACGAGGCACCCGAGGCCTGGGTGCGCCGGGTGGTCGCCAACCTGGCGGTGTCGGCATTCCGCACCAAGGTGCGGGAGGCGGGCGCCCTGGCGCGCCTCAAGCCGCGGGAGGACTACCTCCCGGCACTGCCCGCCGAGGACAGTGAGTTCTGGAAGGCGGTTCGCGACCTTCCCAATCGGCAGGCACAGGTGATCGCGCTGCACTACCTGGAGGACCGGTCGGTCGCCGAGATCGCCCGGGTCCTGGGATGTTCGCAGAACACGGTCAAGGTCCATCTCCACAAGGGGCGGGATCGTCTCGCCCGGAAGTTGGATGAGAGGTGGGAGGTCCGCCAATGAGTCTCGACACGCGCGCCCGTCATGCGGTCCGCAGTCTCCAGGAGAGTGTGATCCGGGCCACCCCGGTGGCGCTCCCCACGGTGACCAGGCGCCATCGCGCCTCGCTGGTCGCCGGCCTGGTCGGTGCCCTGGCGATCGCCTTCGGGTCGATCGCCCTGGCGGCGATGCTGCCCGAGAGCAGCGGTGACGACACCGCCACCGTGACCTCGCTGGTTTCCGATCCCGAGATCCCAGATGGGGATGGGATCGCCCTGCCCGACCATGGTGACCCGGTCGAGGGGGTCTTCCAGCACAACGCCAGCTCCACCGCCTCCGAGCCCTACACCAAGTTCTATGGCACCGGGACCCCAGGCGCGGTGGTGACGGCCTTCTCCGCGTTCGGGGTCGCCGACACCGTGGTGGGGGAGAGCGGCGAGTTCACCCTGAAGCTGTTCTTCGAGAACCCGCCTGCCGGATTCGCATTCCCGGTGACCCTGACCGTGGGTGACGAAGCGCATACCTTCGACTTCATCTGGTTGTGGGATCCGCAGAACGTCGCCATCGCGGCGCACCAGGGTTACGGGGAGAGCGACGCCCCCGAGCCCTTCGAGAAGTTCTTCGGCACCGCGCCTCCGGGCACTCATATCGAGATCTCGTCGGCCTACGGCTCCGCCGAGACCGAGGCCGGTGACAACGGCGAGTGGTTCAAGAAGGTGTGGTTCGAAGGCGCTCCGGTTGGTGAGTCGTTCCCGATCACCGTGACCGTCGGCGACCAGGTCTTCGAGTTCGACTTCCTGTGGACCTACGACGGGTCTGTGGAGTTCGCCCTGCACCAGGAGGGGACCACCTCCGACTCGGCGAGCCCCTACACCCGGTTTGTGGGCACCGCCACCCCCGGCACGACCATCTTGGCGACCAGCGCCTACGGCTCGGCCGACATGGTGGTGGGGGAGTCGGGCGAGTTCAGTCTCAAGGTGTGGTTCTCCGGCGCCCCCAGCGGCGTCAAGTTCCCGATCACCGTCAAGGTGGATGGGGAGACCCACGGCACCTATTACTTCACCTGGTACCAGGGTGAGGGTGGTGGCGAGACCGGTGACGTCGTGGTCGAGCCCATCGTCACGGAGAGCGACTCCCCGTCGCCCTACGCCAAGGTGGAGTTCTCGGCCCCCAAGAACACCAAGATCCAGCTGGTGTCCGAGTACGGGTCGTCCTCGGTGATCACCGAGTACACCGGCAGTGGCCACCTCAAGCTGTTCTTCTCGACCCTGCCTCCGGCCGGTCAGCCCTTCACGGTGACCATCAAGGTGAACAACCAGGTGTACGACACCTTCCAGTTCACCTCGTGGTTCGACGGTGAGATCGACGTGACGGTGAACCAGTACAACACCGAGTCGGACTCCGCCGATCCGTCGGTGAAGTTCTACGGCACGGCGCCGCTCGGGACCGATATCCAGATCATCAGCCCGTACGGCTCGTGGAGCTGGACTACCGAGTCCTACGAGTGGAACAGCGGCCACAAGTACTTCGAGCCGCTGCCGCCTGCCGGCCAGACCTTCACCATCACTGTCAAGGTGAACGGCGAGACGTTTGGGACCTACCCGTTCACCTCGTGGTACCAGGCGGTCGACGTGACCGTGAACCACGCCTCCTTCACGAGTGACCTCGCTGAGCCGTTCGACGACCTCTGGGGAACCGCCCCGGCGGGATCGACGATCAAGATCATCAGCGAGTACGGGACGTCCGAGTTCACGGTGGGGGAGAGCGGAGCCTGGGAGAAGCGCCAGTACTTCACCGGCGCCCCTTACAGCACCCAGTTCCCCGTGACCGTGAAGGTGAACGGTGAGGTCCAATTGACCTACTACTTCACGGTCCTGCCCCCGAGCTGAGTCGCCCGCTCGCTCGGGTTCCCCGGCTGCCGCCCCGGTCCACTGGTCCGGGGCGGCGGCGCGTTGAGAAGCCATGAGCCATGAGCCCTGAGTCCAGACGCAGGTTCACGGCTCACGGCTCAAGGCTCACGGCTCTCTCCCTGGTACCGTTCCCGTCCCATGGACGCCGCCGATCTCAAGCAGATTCCACTCTTCTCGCATCTGTCGAAGAAGGAACTGGATCTGATCAGCCGTCACGCCGACGAGGTCACCCTCCCCGCCGGGTCTGTGATCATGCACGAGGGCGATGTCGCCCGGGAGGTGTGCGTGATCCTGGCGGGTTCGGTCTCGATCATCCAGGGTGGCCGGCACCTCACGGACCTCGGCCCCGGTGAGGTGGTGGGGGAGATGGGGGTGGTGGAGGCGGTACACCGCAACGCCACCGTCACCGCTCTCACCGAGGTTCGGCTGGTCGTGATGTTCGGCCCCGAATTCACCGGGGTCTCCGACGAGATCGCCGACGTGCGTAAGGGCATCGCCGCGATCATCGCCCAGCGCCGCGCCGAGCAATAGCAAAGCC
>CAYTTU010000207.1:0-22613 GCA_964440905.1 uncultured Acidimicrobiia bacterium
GAGCCATCGACCGCGGTGATGACCGCAGGATGTTTCCGCCAGATCGAGTACGCCGGAATCCTGCGCGGAACCAACAATCGCGACGAGGCCGCGGCGCTGATCGACTTCATGCTGTCGCTCGAGTTCCAGCAGGACGTGCCCGGCACGATGTTCGTGTACCCGGTGCGACCCGACGCCGCCCTGCCGGAGTGGATCGATGCGCCGGTGAGCGGGGCGCTGACCATGGATCCGGCGCAGATCGAAGCCAATCGGGAGCGCTGGCTGGCGGAGTGGACCGAGACGGTGCTGCGCTAGGAAGATCTCAGATGTCAGATCTCAGATCTCAGAGGGAGACGTTCAAAAGGTGAAGCGGCTTGCCCTGGCTCCCGTGCTGTTCCTCACGGTCTTCTTCGTCTATCCGCTCGTCACCATCCTGATCACCTCGCTGCAGCGCCCGGGCACCGCCACCGGTCCCCTCCTCGACGCCGGGGTGGTGTGGTTCACGGTGTGGCAGGCGGTGGTCTCGACGGTGCTCACCCTGGTGGTGGGGCTGCCGATCGCCTACGTCACCTCGCGCTTCAGCTTTCCGGGACGCCGGATACTGCGCAGCGCCACCGTGGTCCCGTTCGTGCTCCCCACGCTGGTGGTGGGGGTGGCGTTTCTCGCCCTGATCGGTCCCTCCGGAGTGCTCGGAGTCGACCTCAGCGGTACCGCGGCGGCGATCATCGCCTCCCACGTGTTCTTCAACGTGGCGGTAGTGATACGCATCGTCGGTGGTTTGTGGGATCGGATCGACCCGCGCCTGGAGGACGCAGCGCGCACCCTGGGGGCGTCCCCGGGCCGGGTGATGCGACGGGTGACCCTTCCCCTGCTCCGCCCGGCGATCGCCGCCGCGGCGGCGATCGTGTTCCTGTTCTCCTTTACCGCCTTTGGAACGGTTCTGGTCCTGGGCGGACCCGGCATTGCCACCATCGAGGTCGAGATCTACCGCCGCGCTGCCTTCCTGTTCGACCTGCGCGGTGCAGCGCTGCTCGCAATGGTGCAGATAGCCGGCGTCACCGCGGCGCTGCTGTTCTATGCCCGCCACCAGGAGCGCACCCGGGTGGGACAGAGCCTGACCGCGACGCCGCCCCGTCCGGCGCGCACCCGGGGAGAGCGTCGGCTGGTGGCGACCACGGTCGCGGGGACGCTGCTGCTGATCGGACTGCCCACAGTCATGCTCGTCTGGAGGGCATTCACCACCGACGGCCGGGGCACCCTGGCCGGCTTTCGTGCGCTGCAGACCTCGCCCTTCATCGACGTGGCTGCCTCCGCCGGAACCTCCTTGAGCTACGCCCTCGCCGCCACAGTGATCGCCGTGGGGATCGGTCTTCCCGCCGCCCTGGTGATCGCGGCGCAACGCGGCCGCCTGTCGCGCTGGTTCGACACCTTGCTGATGCTCCCGTTGGGGACCTCGGCGGTGACCCTCGGGTTCGGAATGCTGCTCGCCCTCGATGCCCCGATCGATCTCCGCACCAGTGCGATCCTTGTTCCCATCGCCCACTCTCTGGTGGCGATCCCGTTCGTGGTGCGCACCCTGGTACCGGTGCTCGGCTCGATTCGGCGGCGGCTGCGCGAAGCGGCGGCCACCCTTGGGGCATCGCCGGGGCGGATCCGGCACGAGATCGACTTGCCCATCGCCGGACGGGCCGCGGCGATCGGAGCCGGGTTCGCCTTTGTGGTTTCGCTCGGCGAGTTCGGGGCCACCACCCTGCTGGCCCGTCCCGGAGCGCCCACTCTCCCGCTGGCGGTGTTCCGCCTGCTCGGCCGCCCCGGGGAGGCCAATCTCCAGGGAGCGATGGTGCTGTGCTTGATGCTGGCGGTGCTCACGGTGGGGGTGGTGCTGCTCATCGAACGGCTCCGCATCCCCGGTGAGGGGTGGTGGTGATGCTCCAGGTCAGCGGGGTCACGGTGTGCTTCGGTGCCCTCACCGCCGTCGACGGAGTCGATCTCAGCGTCGGCGGCACAGAGACGGTGGCAGTGCTCGGGGCCAGCGGGTCGGGGAAGACCACGCTGCTGCGGGTGGTGGCCGGGCTGCTCGCCCCCGATACCGGCACCGTCTCCTGGGAGGGCGCCGACCTCGCCGCGGTCCCCGCTCACCTGCGCCGCTTTGGAGTCGTGTTTCAGGACTTCGCCCTGTTTCCTCATCTCGACGTCTCCGGCAACGTCGGATTCGGCCTGCGGATGTCGGGGGCGTCCGGAGTCGATCTGGAATCGCGGGTGGCGGCGGCACTGCAGCGGGTCGGGCTTGGCGGTCTGGAGCGGCGTCATGTCGATGAGCTCTCCGGCGGCCAGGCGCAACGGGTGGCGCTAGCCCGAACCCTGGCGACCGCGCCGCGCCTCATGCTGCTCGACGAGCCGCTCGGATCGCTCGATCCGGCGCTGCGCCGCGACCTGGCGGCCGATCTCGGCGCCGCCTTGGCCGCGGCGGAGATCCCGGCGCTGCTGGTCACCCACGACACCGACGAGGCATTCGCCCTGGCCGATCGGATTGCGGTGATGGATCGGGGCCGGATCGTGCGCACCGGGACCCCCGAGGAGGTGTGGCGCCAACCCGGGATGGTGGCAGTGGCGGAACTGCTCGGCCACACGGTGATGCGGGGAGCCTTCGCCGGGATCACACCGGGACCGGGCAGGGCACTGGCGGTGCGCTCCGACGCGGTGCGGATCGATCCGCAGGGTGCCCTCGAGGCAACTGTGGTGGCGAGCGCCTTCCGCGGACCCGAGTGGGTGGTAACGGTGGAGATCGACGGAGTGCGGGTCCGTGTGGCGACGGAGATGGCGCCCAGCACCGGGGAATCCGCACGAATCACCGTGGATGAGACTGGGGTCGTGGAAGTGCTCGCCTGACCCATTCAATCGGTCATGCCCCGGGCGCTACCGCCACCAGCTTTTCGCCACAGCGCAACACCGCCAGGGAGTACTGGCGACCGGTCCTCAGACGGGGATCGGTCTGTAGGAGCGCGTTGGATCGACATCGGCCAACTCGATGCCGGTCTCGTCGGTGAGATAGTCGTACCCCATCGCCTGCATCTCACGGTTGGGATCGAGGCGATTGTACCGATCCCGCCGCGCCGCCCGGTCTGCAGGGTGCAGCATCCTCAGGTGGTAGATGATGAGATCCGCCGACGGAAAGCTCCCGTCGGAAAGGCGCCCGTTGAGCGGCGCCCAGTGACAGTGCAGCCTCTGCTGGTGGAACACGTGGTCGTCGCGGGATTCGAACATGCGCGCTTGCTGCTTCCGCCCCCAGATGCCGTCGATCCTTACAGTCGTCGGCGAGTCCCACACCTCGCGAAACCATAGGTAGTAGGCGATGTACCCGGCGCGCTGCGCCCGATCGATCTCGGATTCGGCACGCGCCCTGAAGCCGACCTCCAAGCGCTCGTCGGCGTCCAGGCCCACAAGCCAGTCGGGCCGGTGACGCCGGGCCGCCTCGACGAGAACCCGGTGGTTGCTGGCGTCGTCCCAGTGGTGCGGCTCCCGCCGCGGGAGGCGAATCAGTTCGAGCACCTCGGGCCGGCCGCTCAGGTACTCCGTGGACCCATCGGTGGATCCGTCATCGAGTGCCACTACCCCGTCCACTTCGCCGGCCACGCTGGCGAAATAGTCGGGCAAGAAACGCATCTCGTCACGGACGGCTAAGAGCGCCAACAACCGACGGCGCCGGGCCGCGGATCGCATCGAACGCAACCGCCGAATGAGGTTCCCCTTCCTGGTGTCTCAGAGTGCCGCGGGAACCTATGCTATTCGCGGTGCGAGTCCTCCTCACCAACCATCGGCTCGCGGCGCGAGGGGGTTCGGAGCACTATCTGCGGGACGTGGCCGCGGCACTCAGGCGACGAGGTCATCAACCCATCGCCTACTCACCATTCCACGGACAGGCCGCCGACGACCTGCGGGCGTGTGCAGTTCCGGTGATCCGGGATCTGTCGGTGCTCCACCCTCCCCCGGACCTGATCCACGGTCAGCACCACCTGCCAACGATCGAGGCGCTGCTGCGTTTTCCGGGAGTCCCGGCGGTCTTCTTCTGCCACGGCTGGCTGCCTTGGCAGGAGATGCCCCCGCGCTTGTCTCGCATCGTGCGTTATGTCGCCGTGGATTCCCTGCGCCGTGAGCGCCTGGTCACCGAGGAGGGCATACCGCCCGAACTGGTGGAGGTGATCCCCAACTTTGTCGACCTGGAACGGTTTCGGCCCCGTCCGCAACCGCTTCCGCAGCGGCCGCGACGCGCCCTGGTCTTCAGCAACCACGCAGTTCCGGATGAGGGGTTCAATCAGATTGCGGTGGCGGCGTGTGCGGAGCGCGACATCGAGGTCGACAGCCTCGGGACCCACACCGGGCGGTGGCTCGACCGGCCCGAGGACATCCTGGCGAACTACGACATCGTCTTCGCCAGAGGCCGGGCCGCCATGGAGGCGATGGCCGTTGGATGCGCCGTGATCCTCTGCGACACGGAGGGCCTGGGGCCGATGGTGTTCCGTGACACGGTCGGGGACCTCGCTGCCGCCAACTTCGGCATGGCTGTGCTGAGCGACGAGCCCCGCTTCGAGCTCCTGCGCGCCCGCCTCAGTCAGTACGACCCCGCCGATGCCGCCGCGGTGCAGGGTTGGATCAGGGAACATGCTGGCCTTGGGGCGGCGATCGATCGCATCGAGAAGGTGTATACCGATGCGATCAGCGAATGGTCCAGGTCTGCCGCCGGAATCGATGCTTCCCTCGAGGCGGCCGAGTTGAGCTCTTATCTGCACCTGGTCCAGACTGCGGTGATTCCCCAAGTGATGCGCGAGGCGCAAAGCGTCACGGAGCGCGACATCGGACGACGGGTCGCAGCCGCTCGAATCGAGATCGGAGCCCTTACAGAGCAGTTGGCGTCCGCCCTCGACGCATCGAAGGCCTCCGAAGAAGTGACCGGCGAGCTGACGGGCCGGCTTACGGCTCTCCAGGCCGAGTTGGCGCAGGTGCGCTCCTCCCGGGCGGTGCGCCTGCAAACCTGGATGAGGGGCCACCCCGTCCTTGCCGCCCTGTACCGCACCGTGTTAGGGCTGTACCCACCGAACCGCAAGAGGCCTCGGTAGCCGGTCCTCACCTTGGCCCGCGCCGATGGCCCCACCTCAGTCGCCCTTTCCCCTCCCGATCACCGCCCCCAAGGCGTAGGCGAACGCACCGAACGGGATCAGCGGTGTGGCCAGGGCGATCCAACGACGCTGACCCGGGTACGCCGCCACCCAGGCCAGTCGGATCAGGGAGGGAAAGCGGCGTAGCGCGTTGCCGGCCACCATGCGGCTCACCCCGGGCTCGCCGAGGTCTCGCCAAACCCGCACGCTGCGAGAGCCCCGTCGGTACTGATCGGCGACCAACGACAGAAGACCCCGGGGGTTGCGATGGGCGGTACGGACCCGGGGCTCCCACACCGGTTGGTACCTGCCGGAGAGGCGCTGCTTCATGTCGGTGTCCTCTCCGGCTCGCAGGTCGCTCCTGTATCCATCGAGTTCCCGGAGCACTTCCCGCTTGAAAGAGAGACCGTAGAGCAGCGCCCGCTCGGGAGGGACTCCTGGCATGCGTGTCGACCACAGCAACACGTGAGCCGCCCAGGCGAACACATTCCTGGGATAGGCATTGGTGACCGCACCGGCGACGACCGAGGCGCCGGAGCGATGCCGTTCGACGCGAGCCGCCAGCCAGCCCGGCTCGGCGAGGCAATCAGCGGATAACAAGGACACCAGCGGAGCAGTGGTGGCGGCGATCCCCAGGTTGGCGGCGGCGCCGAAGAACAGTCTCTCGGATCGGTCGATGACAGGCACTGCGATGCCGGCCGCGGCGAGGATCGCGGCCGGATCTCCGCCACCGGAATTCACTACAACCACCTCGACCGGAGGGCCCTGCTGGAGGATCGAGCGCACCGCAGCGACCATCTGCGGCTGGTTCCGATAGCTCACCACGATGCAAGCGATCTCGGGAACGGAGCTCAATCCGGCGAGTGTAGCGATCGATCCACATCTCCCCGAAGGCGGCACGCCTTCCCGGAGCGGCCACACCTCCCCACGGAGACTGCGATTGCACCCGTCAACCGGGTTTCTGCCGGACCACCGATGCCATCGGGCCCGTCACTGCCCGGCCACCTCCACCCACACCGCCCCGGCCGCTCGCACCAGGTCGTCGAGGCGGATGGGGAACACCGTGGTCGGGGTGCCGCCCGCCGACCACACGATCTCGTGGCGCTGCAGCGCCCGATCGGCGAACACCCGCACCGGCTCCGGATAACCGAAGGGCGGGGTGCCTCCGGCGCCGAACCCGGTGGCGGCCCGAGCCTCCTCGAGAGTGGCGCGGCGCGCCGTGGCCGCCCCGGCGGCGGTGGCGAGGCGGGGCAGGTCGATCCGGGTGTCCCCCGAGGCGAACACCACAACGGGTTCACGGTCGTCGAGGGTGAGCACGATCGACTTGGCGATCGCCGACAGCTCGCAGCCGATGGCATTGGCGGCGTCCTGTGAGGTCTTGGTACCGGCGGGAAAGTGATGCATCTCCACCACCACGCCGGCTTCGGCTCCGGCGGCGATCACCCGCCGCGACGTCTCCGGAATCTCTGTCACTTCGCCTCCTCGGCGGAGGCACCGTAGTCCCCGCCGGTGACGTGCCCGGGGATACCGCGGCGCGCCATCCACAGCGTGGCCACTGCGGCGCCGATCACGTGCCAGACCATGTCCCAGGTGGTGTTGACTATGTCGCCCACGTTGGAGTCCTCCACCAAGGAGGCGAAGACGTTCTCTGCGGTCTCGTTGACCAGGCCGACCACCTGGGAGAGCACGAACCCCCAGAACAATGGGCGGCCGGAGTCCCGGGCGGCAAAGGCGAACACGGCGGTGGCGGCACCGATGCCGAAACCGTGCACCACCTGGTCGTAGCGCAGCACCCCATTGATGAGCCACATCCCGTAGAGGATCTCGGTGTCCCCGGTCGGGTTGGCGGCGAGGCCACCGGCGAGATGCATTGCTGCCCACACCGCGAGCAGCCAGATCAGCACCGTCGGGATCGGGCCACGGCGGTGGTCGAGGAACGCGACGACCCCGATGCACGCCGCCAGCACGGGCAGATACACCCATAGGTACCAGTTCCCCCGCACCAGTCCGACCACGGTGAGGATGGCGATGCTGGCGCCAAGGAACGCCGCCGCGGCGCGGTTGCGTGCGATGAAACCGGCCAGGGCCTTCACAACCCCATTGTGGTGGCGAGGTCGGCACCGAGCGCGGCGGCGCGGCCCAGCGCCGCCTGCTCCGCATCGCGCACCCCGTCCGGTGAGGTGGCCTCACCGCGCACGTCGACGTAGATCTTCAGTTTGGACTCGGTTCCCGAAGGACGCGCCTGGGCCCGGGAGCCGTCGGCGAGCCGCAGCTCGACCAGCGAAGCCGCGGGAAGCCACGGCGGGCGGGACGACGCGCCCTGTTCATAGTCGGTGACGCCCACCACCACCTCGCCCCCGAGCCGATCCGGTGGCGTCGCGCCGAGCCGCTGCATGGCCGCGGCGATCTCGGCGATCCCGTCCGGTCCCTGGCGGCGCAGGCTGAGCGAGTGACTCACCCATACCCCGTGGCGCACCCGCAGGTCGGCGAGCCGGTCGAGCACGGTCTCACCGGAAGCGGCGCACAACGCGGCGAGGTCGGCGAACCACAGCGCCGCCGACAATCCGTCCTTGTCGCGTACCACCGGCCCGATCGTGTAGCCCAGGGCCTCCTCGAATCCGAAGACGAACCGCTTGCCCTGCTCCTCGAGAGCGATGGCAGCGTTACAGATCCACTTGAACCCGGTCAGGGTCACGGCGTGGGATGCGCCGTAGTGGGCGGCGATCGCCGCCAGCATCGGCGAGGAGACCACCGTGGTGATCACCAGCCGATCGGGACCGGTGGTGCGTTCCAGTACGAAGTCGCCCAGCAGCACCCCGATCTCGTTGCCGGTGAGCCGCCGCCATTCACCGGCGCCATCGGGCACCGCCACCCCCAGGCGGTTGGCATCGGGGTCATTGGCCAGAATCAGCCTGGCTCCGGCATCGGTGGCAAGCCTCACCGCCAGGTCGAGTGCCCCCGGCTCCTCGGGATTGGGGAAGGCCACCGTGGGAAACCGGCCGTCGGGTTCCGCCTGCTCCGCCACCGCGGTGACATCGGGATGCCCCCCCAGATGGAGCAGCCGCAGTGCTGGGGCACCGCCGACCCCGTGAAGGGCGGTGTGCACGATCGGGATCGTGCCAGTTCTCGGACGATCGCCTCGGAAGGCGAGAACCGCGTCCAAGTAGGCATCCTCCGCCTCCCGGGGGGAGCGGGCCGGGGGGGATGCGGTGCGGGGCACCGCATCGGCTCCCCCCACCGCGGCGATGGCGGCGGCGATGGCGGTGTCCGCCGGGGGCACGATCTGGGCCCCATTGCTGTCGTAGACCTTGTAGCCGTTGTCGCCGGGCGGGTTGTGACTGGCGGTGACGACCACCGCGGCGGCGGCGCCAGTGCGACGCGCCTCGTGGGCGATGAGCGGCGTCGGAGTGACCGCATCGAACCACACCGGCTCGACGCCGGCCCCGGCCAGCACCGCCACCGCATCCTCGGCAAACCGGCGACTGTCGATGCGTCCGTCGTAACCCACGACCACCGTTCCGCCCGCCCGTCCCGCGGCGGCGAGCCAGTCGGCCAGTCCCCGGGTGGTGCGGATCACCACCGCTCGATTCATCCGCCCCGGTCCTGCCCCTACCTCTCCCCGGATTCCGGCCGTGCCGAACTCCAGGGTGACCATCCGATCGGCGAGGGCGGCGACTTCACCCGACTCCAGCACCGATCCGAGTTCGGCCCGGGTCACCGGATCGGGATCGGCCGCGATCCAGGCACGGGCGGCAGCGGCCAACTCGGGTTCGACCACCGGATGGATGCCCGTTTCGCTCACCAGATGGGTCATGAGGCGATCATGGGGCTGACGGGGAAGGGCATCGACCACCAACGCCGCCGCGGTAACGCCGATCACCAGAGCATCGGGACGCACCAGAGCGAGCAGTCGGTCGTAGTGCCCGCTCCCCCTCCCGAGGCGCACCCCGGTGCTGTCGAAGGCGAGTCCGGGCACCAGCACCACGTCGAGGTCGCCGGGGTCCACCGCCGGGGCGTCGGCACGGGGCTGGCCGAATCCGAGCCGGTGCTTCTCCCGGGGTGCGTCGAACGGGTGCACCGTGAGCACACCTTGATCCGGAGTGCGGGTGAGGAAGGCGCGCACCCCGGCAGCGAGTGTGGTCACATCGGGCTCGTCGGGGAGCGGATCGAAGAACAGCACGCGCGAGGCCGGGGTGAGTCTTCCCCAGGAGGCCAGCGTGGCCACGACCTGGGCGGAGACCACGGTGTGGTCGATGGCAGCCCGGCGCTGCCGCGCCCAGGCGCGCCACTCCGCCTTACTCGCCCCAGCTCCCGGCGCCGCCGTGGTCACGAGAAGAGCAGCGGGGCGATCTTCTGCAACTCGTCCTGGTTGGAGGCGGGAACCGTGTAACCGGTCTCGTCGCGGATCGCCACCAGGTTGGCTTCGACGTCCTCCGGGGTGAGCGCCCCCTCACGCTCCGGATGTTTGAACCATCCCGTGGTGAGTCCCACGAACATGCGGCTCACCGTTCCGCCCGCCGCCGAGAAGATCTCACCGGTCACCGAACAGGACTCCGAGCACAGGTAGGCCACCACCGGCGACACCAGGGCCGGCTCGAGCTTCTCCGCCACCGGCCCCAGGATGTCTTCGGTCATCCGGGTGTGGGCTACCGGGGCGATGGCGTTCACCTTTATGCCGTACTTGGCCCCCTCGAGCTTCAGCACGTTCATCATCCCGACCAGGCCCATCTTGGCGGCGCCGTAGTTCGACTGGCCAAAGTTGCCCAGCAGGCCCGAGTTCGACGACGTCACCACGATGCGACCGTAGTTCTGCTCCCGCATCCGGCGGAAGGCCGGGCGGGTGACGTAGAACGCCCCCTTGAGGTGGACGTCGATCACGGCATTCAGGTTGTCCCACTCCAGGTTGTGGAACGCCTTGTCGCGCAGGATTCCGGCGTTGTTGACCACGATGTCGATGCGTCCGAACTCGGACACGGCGCGCTCCACCATCGCGTCGGCATCGCCGGGATCAGAGACCGATCCGTAGTCCGCCACCGCGGCGCCCCCGGCCGCCTTGATCTCGGCGACGACCTCATCGGCGGGACGCTGTTCGGAGGCAGTACCGTCGGTCGCCACCCCGGGGTCGTTGACGACGACGGCGGCACCGCGCGATGCAAGAAGGCGAGCATGGTTGGAGCCGAGTCCCCGCCCGGCCCCGGTGACGAGAGCAACGCGGTTCTGGAAGTCGATCATGAAGACCCTTCGTGAGCTGGGGAAAGGGTAAACCGGTTGGGCGGGGTGGCGGCTGAGAGCTGTGAGCTATCGGCTGACAGCCCGGCTCAGGTGCGCCGCCAAATCCCCCTTCTTCCCCACCGCGATCTCACCCAGCCGCAACCAGCGTGCCATCTCGCCGAGTTCGAATGCCAGGTCCCGCGCCACCCGCACCGGATCCTGTCCCGGCTCGAGAAACGCACCGTGCACCTGGAGCACCCCGGCCTTGCGATCCGCCTTGATGTCGACCCGGGCAACCAGCCGGTCCCCAAGGAGGAAGGGGAACACGTAGTACCCATAGGTGCGCTTGGGCGCCGGTACGTAGATCTCCACCCGGTAGTGGAAGTCGTAGAGCCGCTCGGTGTGCTCCCGGAACCACACGATCGGATCGAACGGGTTGAGCAGGGCGCGGGCCTCTACAGAGCGGGGGAAACGCGCTCCGGGGTGCATGAACAGCGGTTCCTCCCAACCCGACACCTCCACCGGGATCAGGGCTCCCTCCTTGGCGAGGGCGGCCACCAGGCGACGCCCCTCGGTGATCGGCAGGCGGAAGTAGTCGACCAGTCCCTTGGCGCTGCCCACTCCCATCCGCTCGGCGGAGCGCAGCAGCAGGATGCGGTAGGCCTCCTCGTCGGGAACGGTCGGCGCCTCACGGTGCACGTCCGGAATCACCCGTTCCACCAGGTCGTAATGGCGCTCGAAGTTGCGGCGATCCGACACCGCAACCACACCAGCCTCGAATAGCCACTCGAGAACGTACTTGCCGTCTGCCCATCCCCACCACGGTCCCTTGCGCTGTCCGGGCTCTTCGAGCTCGGACGGGGTGAGCGGACCGCGCTCCGCCACCTGGCGCACGATCGAATCGACATACCCGGGGGCGCGTTGGTTGAGTTCGTGGATCCGAGACCACGGATTTTCCTGATGATGCTCCATGCGGTGCTTCCACAACGAGAAGTCGACAATCGGCACGAACGACGCCATGTGGGCCCAGTACTCGAAGATCTCCCGCTGGCGTAGGGCGCGCCACAACAGATCGGTGTCGTAGGGGCCGATGCGGGAGAAGAGCGTGAGTTGGTGGGCCCGCTCGACGACATTCACCGAGTCGATCTGCAACACGGCCATGGTGTCGATCGCCTTCCGCACGTGCCGCATGCCGGCAGCGGCGGGACGGGGCGCGGCCAGACCCTGGGTGGCGATGTGCGCCCGGCGCACCTGCTCCCGGGTGAGGCGCCTCACTCCCCGGTGAAGCGGGGCGGCCGCTTGTCGAAGAAGGCAGCCATCGCCTCGGCGAAGTCCTTGGTGCGGAACAACGGAAGCAGCTGCAGCAGGGCGCGGTGCACGTGGTCCGGGTAGGAGTCGGTGCGCCCCGCCCGCATCAGGCGCTTGGCCGCCTGCACCGCCTGCGGGGGCATCGCCGCGATCTGCGCCGCCAGGACCGCGGCCCGGGCTCGAGTGGCATCGGGATCGACGGCGAGTTCCGACACCACACCGGCGGCAAGCGCCGCCTCGGCGCCGAGGTCCTCACCCATGAAGTAGAACCGGGCGGCCTGCTCCCACCCGACCAGCCGGGGTAGCAGCCAGGTGTCGCCCGACTCGGGGAGCAGGTTGCGCTTGGTCGCCGGAACCAGGCGAGCGGTGCGGGACATGATGCGGATGTCGGCGTTGATCGCCATCCCCACCGCATAACCGGCGGCGGCGCCGTTGATCGCGGCAATCACCGGAATGTCGAGTTGCTGCAGCACGATCGCCGGCGACCTCTCCGCCTCGAATGTGAAAGCGATCCGATCGAGGCGATCCACCTGCCCGGCCGCCTCGACCAGGTCGAGACCAGACGAGAAGGCGTCCCCCGCCCCGGTGAGCACGATGCACCGCACCGTGGAATCCGCCGCGGCGGCGAGCAGCGTGTCGCCGAGGACATCGAACATCTCCACCGTAAAGGCGTTCTTCCGCTCGGGGCGGTTCATCGTGATGGTGGCGATGTGATCGACGATGTCGAGCAGGATGTCGGTCAAGTGGGCTCCGGGAGGAAGCGGGCCGGTAGCCTACCCGGCATGCCGTGGCGCCTCCTCTCGCCCCTTCGCACGGTGTTCGCCCTGACCGGTCTGGCGGTCATCACCCTGGTGCTGGGAACCATCGCCCTGGTCATGGCCCGGACCCGACCAAGATCCAGGAAGGTCGACCGGGTCATCCGGTGGTGGGGCAAGTCGTTCCTGTTCGTCACCGGCACCCGGGTGGAGTCCACCGGGTTGGATCGCATCGACCCCGCCGCCTCGTACGTGTTCACTCCGAATCACATCTCCAACATCGATGTACCGGTGATGCTCGCCACCCTCCCGGTTTCCGCCCGCTACCTCGCCAAGCAGGAGCTCTTCCGGGTGCCGATCCTTGGCCCGGCGATGCGGGCGGTGCTGATGATCGAAACCGACCGCGACGCCGGTCCGGGGGCGCATCGCGAGATCAACGAGCAGGTTTCGAAGGTGGTGGCGGCGGGGTTGTCCCTGGTCATCCATCCCGAGGGCACCCGTTCCCGGGACGCCGAGTTGCGCCCGTTCAAAAAGGGCGCCTTCCGGATCGCCATCGACAACGGACTGCCGGTGATTCCGGTGACCATCTCCGGTGCCGAGCGGGTGTGGCGGCCCGGGGGAATGATGATCTACGGGGGAAAGGTGCGCCTGGTGATCCACCAACCGATCGCCACGACCGGGATGTCTCCGGCGGACATCGGAGAGCTGCGGGATCGGGTGCGGGAGGTGGTGGAGAGGGAGTACGCCGCGGTCCGGGACTGAGTGTCGTCGGAGGCGAGAGTTTGGAGTTTGGAGTTTGGAGTCGAACTCTGAACTTTGAACTCCAAACTCTCAACTCTTTACTCCGAAGACCACGTTGTCCAGCGCGATCGCCGTTGTGCCGTCCTCCAGCACCACCGGCCGGGGCACCCGCTCGGACCGCAGGACCTCCACCCGTTCCCCGATCACCTCCACCACCTCGTCGGCGGTGTAGAGGACTTCGGGACTCTGCGGTCCGCCGCAGCCCTCGGTCAGGTTGGAGGAGTCGTGACCGATGATCACCACGGTGCCGCCCGGCGTGGTCGCCTCCAGGGCGGTGCGCCAGGCGGCGTGACGCTCTCGGGGTGGGAGCTGCAGGTAGACCACCGCCACCAGATCACGATGCTCCAATGGCGACCAGTCGAGCAGATCGGCCTCTTCGAAGCGCACCTCCACGGCGCGCTCGGCGGCGAGCCGACGGCCCTTCTCCAGGGCGACCGACGACCAGTCCACCACCGTGACCCGCCATCCGCGCTCGGCGAGCCACACCGCGTTGCGGCCTTCCCCACCGGCGAGGTCGTAGGCGGAGCCCGGAACCAGGTCCGACACCACCTCCACCAGGAAGCGGTTGGGCTGCGCCGTCCACAGGAGTTCCTTCTCCCGATAGCGCTCGTTCCAGGCAGCGCGGTCCATGGGGAAAGGGTACGCCGCAGACCCGATGCCCGATACCCGATACCCGATACCCGACCCGATCTGGCTGGAGACTGGTGACTGGAAACTGGTGACTTCCTTTAGTCATACACCCCCACCAGCCACGACCTGCCGTCGCGCACCTCGCAGAGGAACGCCCCCGCCGAGGTGACCACCTGATAGCGGTCGGCGGTGCCCTCCCCATCCCACCACCTCCCGGTGCGTCGCCAGGGTCCGGTCCATCCCAGCACCGGCTCCCAGCGGCTCCCCAACCTGACCCGCACCGGGAAGCCTCCCTCCCACTCCACCTCGAAGGGGCGGGGCTGCGGAGGGACCAGACTGGGTGACGGCGAAGGGAGCCGGCCCGGCCACGGCGCCCCGGGATCGAGCGGTGCGGTCGCCGGCGCCTCGCCCCAGCGATGCCACTGCACTCGCTCTCCGGGGTCGCGTCCTCCCTGGGGGACCGCCTGCAGCACCGCATCGGGACCGACCAGACCCTGGGCCCGGCCCAATGCGCGGCGGGCATCGGATTCGGAGACGGCGTCCTCGTCGAGCCGCAACTGGCGGCCGCGGTCGGAGAGGTCGGCGGGCATGAGACGAAGACGCACCACCCCACCGGGCACCCCGCCGGATTCGATCCAGGCGCGCAGCTGCCAGCGGACCCGCTCCGCCAGCTCCACCTCGGAGAACGAATGGGAACTGCGCCAGGTGCGGACCCGGATCATCCCCCCGGCCGCTTCCACCTCTACCTCGACCCGATGGGGCCGACCCCCGGAGGGGTCCAGCGCCTCGAGCAGCCTTCCGGCGAGAGCCCGGGCAGCAAAGGCAGCGCGTTCGAAGTCGTCGAGCGGGGGATCGAACGAGTCCTCGACCATCACCGCGTCGTCGGGGTGACGGGGATGGATCGAGCGATCCTCGCCGCTGGCGATGCGGTGCGCCTCCAGCCCGGCAGGACCAAAGCGGGAGGCGATCGCCGCCCGGGGCAGCGCCGCCAGGCCACCCAGGGTCCCGATGCCGAGCCAGCGAAAGGTGGCGACCAACTCTTCGACGCCGATGGCGGAGACGTCGACTGCGGCGAGGAACGCCGCGGTGTCGGTGACGATCACCGGGCCAGCGGTGGCGTGATCCGCCGCCATGCGGGCGGCAAAGGGACCGTCGGCGAGACCGAACCTCCCCCCGGGGGCCATCGCGGCGACGGCGGCGACCACCCGGTCCATCACTGCCGCCTCGCTGCCGTAGTAGTGCACCGCACCCGCCATCGGCAGATAGGCCAGACCGGGGGCGGCCATCTCCAGCGCCGGGACCACCGCCTCGATGGCCCGGGCCACGGGTTCGAAGGCGACCGCCTCCGCCCCCGGATCCGAGACCAGAGTGACCGCGGTCGGCGCCAGCGCCTCCGCCTCGCCGCGGCGCATCCCCACCCGGGCCCCCATGGCAAAGGCGTCGGGGGTGACGGCGATCACCGTCCCCGAAGCATCGACCACCTGGCAGGGCCTATCCGGCGGCGAGTCCGGGCGGCGCAGCGACCAGTCGGGGAACCACACGCAAAGCGTGCGAGCCATCGTCCTCCACCTCCAAGACCTGTTCGATGCCCCGCGCCCCCTTGCCGCTGGCGCGCAGCACCAGGCGGCGGCGCAGCAGGGCGCCGTGACCGCGCTCCACTCCCTCCCAGCGCACCGCCTCCGCCTCGATACGGAGATGCAGCACCCCGGCGGGGAGATCACCCGCCACCGGGTGCAGCACCAGGGCGGAGTTGCGCGCCCGGGCCAGGGCCCCGAGACGGCGCAGGTCGGCATCGGAGGCATGGGCGGGCACCTCGGCGTATACCAGGGGTAGTCCCTCGAGCAGCGCCGCGGTCACCTGAGGCCAGTGGCGCCGCTCCGGGCAGCGCACCACCACCAGGCGCTCCGGTTCGATCCCCGCCTCCCAGGCGGCCAGCGGGCACAACCAGCCACGCACGTCCACCACCCCCACCATCCCGGTGCCGGCGGCGAGCAGGGACAGGGCGAGACGGGTCATCCCGCTGCCCGGACCGCCGATCAGGCCGAGCACCCTCCCCGGTTCCGGGGCCAGCGCGATGGAACGGTCGGGAGATGCGCTCGGGGCGCCAACGAGGAGGGAGGCCCGTTCCAAGGGCAACCCATCCTAATCGAACAGGTGTTCGGGGCAAGGGGTAGCCGCCAAACGGGGCCCGCCTAGCCGCCGAGATCCTCCGCCATCTGCTCCATCTCGGCTTCCCTGGAGTCGAGCTGGTCGGCGACGTCTTGAGCCTGTTCGAGGACCTCGATTGGCCCGTTGACGGCCCCATCCCCCGATGGCACGGCTGGATCGCCCCCACCACCACAGGCGGACAGCGCGATCAAGAACCCGGCGATGACAACTCGAATTCGCATCCGTCGGACATCGGCGAATTGCGCCATTCCCTTGAACGCGAGTGGGCCGTGGCTAAACCACGGCCCGCTCTATCCGGCTGACGACTGACGACTCCCCTACTTACCCGCTTCGAAGTCGTCCTCGAACGACACCACCTTGCGACCCGCCTTGGCACCAGAGGCCGGAGCCGCGCTCGACGAGGCGGACGAGGTGGACGAGGTGGACGAACGACGCTCCCCGCCACGATCCCCGCTTCCGCTGGAGCGCCGCGGGCCGCGATCGCGGCCCCCACGATCCCCACCGCGGTCGCCGCTGGAGCGCTCGCCCCGAGGCTCGCGCGGCTCGCGGGGAGCCCGAGGCTCGCCACCGTCCCCTTCCCCTTCGGGAGAGGGCTCGGCGCCGGCGAGGTCGAGGCTCACCTTGCCGCGATCGTCGATCTCGCGCACCACGACCTGGACCTTGTCGCCCAGGCTGTAGACGTCCTCGACGTTCTCGATGCGCTTGCCGCCGCCGATCTTGGATATGTGCAGCAGGCCGTCACGACCGGGCAGGATGTTGACGAAGGCGCCGAACTTGGTGATGTTCACCACCTCGCCCTCGTACTCCTTGCCCATCTCGACCTCGGGCGGGAAGGCGATGCTGAGCACCCACTCCTTAGCCTGGCGCAGAGCGTCGCCGTCGGCGGCGCCGATGCGGACCGTACCGTCGTCCTCGATCTCGAGAGTGGCTCCAGTCTTCTCTTCGATCTCCCGAATCACCTTGCCCTTGGGCCCGATGATCTCACCCAGTTTGTCCTTGGGGACCATCACGGCCTCGATGCGCGGTGCGATCGGGTTGAGCTCGGTGCGGGGAGCGGCGATCACCTCGGCCATCTTGCCGAGGATGAACAACCGCGCCTCGCGGGCCTGGTCGAGGGCACCAGCCAGCACTTCGGCGGGCAGGCCCTCGATCTTGGTGTCGAGCTGCAGCGCGGTGATCATGTCTGCGGTGCCGGCCACCTTGAAGTCCATGTCACCGAGCGCATCTTCGGCGCCGAGGATGTCGGTGAGGGTGGCAAAGCCACCCTCGTGGGCTACCAGGCCCATGGCGACTCCGGCCACCGGCGCCGCGATCGGCACCCCGCAGTCCATGAGCGACAGGGTGGAACCGCACACCGATGCCATCGACGACGAGCCGTTCGAGGCGAGCACCTCAGAGACCAGCCGGAAGGCGTAGGGGAACTCCGCCGCGGTGGGGATCACCGGAAGGAGCGCCTTCTCCGCCAGGGCACCGTGACCGATCTCGCGGCGCTTCGGCCCCCGCATGAACCCGACCTCACCGGTCGAAAACGGTGGGAAGTTGTAGTGGTGCATGTAGCGCTTCGACTCTTCGAGTCCGATGGTGTCGAGCATCTGCTCCATACGGAGCATGCCGACCGTGGTGACGTTGAGCACCTGCGTCTCGCCACGCTGGAACAGTCCGGACCCGTGAGCCCGCGGCACCAGGCCGACCTCGACGGAGATCGGCCGGACGTCGCGCAGACCGCGTCCGTCGAGGCGAATGCCCTCCTTGACGACCCGCTCCCGCATCGCCTTCTTCATCACCGAGCGGAACGCCCGGGTGGCAGCGGTGAGGTCGGCGTGATCGGGGGCGATGCCCAGATCGGCCAGCGTGGCGGCGAGCGCCTCCTCCTCGGCGGTGTTGCGCTCCTGCTTGGCGGCGATCTTCACGACCGTGGCCACCTTGGACTTGGCGGCGGACTCGACCTTGGCGTAGAGGTCGCTGGAGTAGTCCTCCACCGTCGGCCACTCGACCGCGGCGATCTCCACCTGCTTGCGCAGGTCGAGCTGGGCGTCGATCAGAGCCGACAGATAGGTCTTCGACTCCTCCAGACCCCGGGCCACCGCGGCCTCATCGGTCGGCGCCTGACCGGCTGCGACGAGGCGCAGTCCGTTCTCGGTGGCGCCGGCCTCGACCATCACGAGGTCGATACCGTTCTCGGCGTTGCGCCGGCCGGCGACGACCAGCTCGAACACCGAATCGGCGAGCTGTTCGTAGGAGGGCATTGGGATCCACTCGCCGTGCGAGTAGGCCAGGCGCACCCCGGCGATCGGTCCCTCGAAGGGGATCGAGCTCACCATCAGCGCCGCCGAAGCCGCGTTGAGGGCGATGACGTCGTAGGGCTGGATCTCGTCGGCGGAGATCACGGTTGCGACCACGTGGGTCTCGCAGCGGTATCCGTCGCGAAACGACGGGCGCAGCGGGCGGTCCACCAGACGAGCCGACAGGATCGCCCTTTCGGTGGGACGGCCCTCGCGGCGGAAGAACGAGCCGGGGATCTTGCCCACGGCGTACATGCGCTCCTCGACGTCCACGGTGAGGGGGAAGAAGTCGACCCCCTCCCGCAGCTTGCGGTTGGCCACTGCGGTGGCGAGCACCTCGGTGGCGCCCACCCGGGCCAGTACGGCTCCGTCGGCCTGAAGGGCCAGCTTGCCGGTGGTGAATACGAACTCGGCGGCGCCTACGGCACCGCGTGACGAGCGTTCGGACATTGGTTTCTCTCTCTTTCGAGGGAGCCCCCGCCCGTCAATTACCAGTCGTCAACCCTCGACTCGAGACCGAGGAGTGGCAACTAGCAACTGACGAGAGGGCTCCCATCTCTTGTTGTCCCCCATGACAGCACGAAAGACGATCGGAGGATCGTCTTTTCCGTCAGCGCCGCAGGCCGAGGCGTGCGATGACGCTGCGGTACCGCTCGACATCCTGGTCCTCCAGGTAGTCGAGCAGACGGCGGCGACGGCCGACCATCATCAGCAAGCCACGACGACCATGGTGGTCTTTGCCGTGGGCCTTGAGGTGCTCGGTGAGCTGATTGATCCGCTCGGTGAGCAACGCAGTCTGGACCTCGGGTGAACCCGTGTCCGTGGCGTGGGAGCCATGCTCCGCGACGATGGTCTTGGTATCTCTCATGGGAAACCCGGAGGCAGAACGCGCTCCGGCGGCAGAACAGTAGCAGAACCCGGTATCCCAACGCCAAAGTGGGCGGGTCACACCACCCGGGCCCGGGGGGACCGAGCCCGGGCCCGCAGCGGCCGGAACTCCGGGGCGGGCTCCGGAAAGCTGCAATCCCCCGGGTGCCACATCTCGGTGACCAGGCACCGAGCGACCGCCGGGTCGGTAAGCACCGCCTCGTGGGCCCGGCTGATGCGGGCAAACCACCCGATCGGGTCGCGCACCAGCTGCTCCCAAGGGCCAGGACCGTCGTCGGGGGCGTCGAGCACCCTCAGGCCAGGAGGATGGTCCGAAAAGGAGGTGACCCCGGCGCGGGGATTGCGCACCACCACCACCTCGACGCCCGAACTCTCTCCGAGATGCGCCCGGGCGTCGCGGCACCAGAACCACAGGAGCGAGCAGTCCACCGGGTCGTAGCCACCGTCGTCGGGCACCGGGCCGGACACTCCCCCAAAGCTCTGCAGGGTGCCGTGGATCCCCGACGCCATCGGCGGATCGAGCAGCATCGCTCCGACCACGTTGGCCGGAGGAGCCTGGCCGCGATCCCAGGCGGCGACCAGCTCGGCAATGACCGCCCCGCCCTTGCTGAAGCCCACCAGCCACACCGGACGCTCCCCCTGGGCCACGCCAGCCAGGTAGGCGTTGAGGGCGGCCGCGGTCCTCGTGGTCGGTGCGAGCATGGAGGCGCGCCGGGCATCGACGTCGCCGGTGACCCAGCGATAGTCGAAGTAGCGCGCCGCATCCTCTTCCAGCCCCATACCGGCGACAAAGTCGCGGTACACCTCGTCTGCGGGGCCTTGACCATGACCGGGGAGGAAGACGACCAACGCGTCGTCGGGGGGGCGGAGTCCGAGCGCCGCACCGCTCCCCCGGGCGGCCAGGATCGCCGCGGCAGCTGCGGCGAGGCCCAGGGCAACCGCGCCGGGCGGCCAGCCCGGCACCGGGGCCTCGGGAACTGTGGGCGTGGCGACACCACAACAAGGGACCTCATCGGCCGGGACCGGGTCGCCGGGCGCAAGACCCAGACCGGGACCGGAGGCGAGAATCCCGACAAGCACCCCCACGGCGAGCACGCGGTGCTCCTCTCCGGGGGGTGCGGGACGCTCAAGGTGCCCGACGCAACCGGTGCCGTCAATCCCCTTGTTCCGCCGCGGCGGCCCGCACTGCGGAATCGGTGGCGCCCTCCGGCACCGCGCTCACGAGGCGTATCCGGATCAGGGATCCATCGAGGTCGGCGCCGGACTCGACGGGTACCACCTCGAGGTCGGTGCCCAGAACCGCCCGGGCAGAGATGGACTCGGCGGCATCCCGGCCCACCGTGACGGCATAACCGCCCGCCGGAGGAATCGCCAGACCCGAGGGCACCTTCATCCGGTAGCCGAGGCCATCCCTCCGCACCACACCGCGCAGCTCGTGGGGACGCCCCAGCTCGGCCGTGGTCCCGGCGAGGTCGCCGGCGCCGATCATCGCTCGCAGCATGCTCGACGACGACCTTCCGTCACCTACCAAAGGGACCACCAAGGTGCTGAAGCCCGCCGACTCCCCCATCCGCTGCAATCCGGCGACATCGCCGGCGCGGTCGCGACCGAAGCGAAAGTCCTCACCCGCAAGCACCACCTGGGCGGCGAGGGTTCCGGCAAGCAGATCGACGGCGAAGTGCTCCGGAGTCCAGTTTCGAGTCTCTTGATCGAATCCGACCACCGCCACCAGCTCTACCCCGAGCGTGCCCAGCAGCTCGATGCGATGCTCGATCCCGGTGAGCATCGCCGGGGCTCGCTCCGGGGCAACCACCGTCAAGGGGTGCGGATCGAAGGTCACCACTCCGGGAACCAGCCCGGACTCCTCCGCCACGGCGGTAAGCGCCCCGAGCACGGCGCGGTGCCCGGCGTGCATTCCGTCGAATACCCCAATCGCCAGGGCGGACGGCGCCTCCTGGCGTGGCCAGGTGGCGGCGTTGCCCAGCAGCACCTTCACGACATCACCACCTCGGCCGACGCCCGCCGGCCGTCGCCGCGATACACCGCGAGCAGGGCTCCCGAGGCGTCGAGCACCCGGCACCATCCCTCGATCGCCGCCAGCGGGCCGGCGGCAAAGGGGGCTCCGTTGTGCACGGCGCGTCCGGTCTCGTCGTCCACCGTCAGCGCCGAGAGGTGGGCCAAACCGGCCGCCGGAGAGAGGACCGCCGCTTCAAGGGTGCCAGCTGCTGCCGCCGCTTCGAGTGCGGCGAGGCCGTACGCCCCGCTCACTTGGTGAGGGCCGATGGCAGTGCGCCGCAGCGCCGACAGGTGGGCGCGGCCCCCGAGCGCACCCGCCAGGTCGTCGGCCAGGACCCGTACGTAGGTGCCCGAACCGCAGGTGACCCGAAACGTCACCTCGGGATAGGCGCCTGGAGCGACCTCGATGATGTCGAGCGAGTGGATCTCCACGGGTCGCGGGGCCCGTTCTACCTCCACGCCGCTGCGCGCCAGGCGGTAGAGGCGTTGTCCTTCGACCTTCACGGCCGACACCATCGGTGGCACCTGCGAAATCACGCCCACGAAGCGCGGCACCACGGCACGCACGTCGTCTTCGGTGAACTCCATCGGCTCCTGGGTGAGAATCGCGCCGTCCGCATCCAGCGAGTCGGTGGCCACGCCGAATACCGCCACGGCCTCGTAGGTCTTGGGCGCCTCCTGTACGAAGCGGAGCAGGCGAGTGGCCCGGCCCAGCCCCACCACCAACAGACCAGTCGCCATGGGGTCGAGGGTGCCGGCGTGGCCGATGCGGCGCTGGCCGAAGATCCCCCGGCATCGGGCGACCACGTCGTGCGAGGTCCAGCCTCCCGACTTGTCGATCAGGACGAATCCCTCAGCCACGCAGCGCCGCCCGAATCGCGTCGAGCACCGCCGCCCGCTCGCCGGGCATCGTGAAACCTGAAGCGTTGTGGTGCCCTCCGCCGGCGCGGGCCTCGGCGATCGCACCGACGTCGACCGCACCCCGGGAGCGCAGGCTCACCTTCCATCCCTGGGTGGTGTCCTTGAGCAGGGCGGCCACCCCGGCTTCGCGGGCGATGCGCAAGTCGTCGATCAGACCGTCGACGTCCGCCCAGGCCACTCCCGCGGTGTCGAGATCTCCCTGCTCCACCCAGGACCACACCAGCCCGATTTCGGCCTCCAGCGTGGCGCGCTGCAGCATGGTGGAGGAGACCTTGAGATAGCCGAAGGGAACCGACTCGAATACCGCCTGTCCGATCTCCTCGGGACGTACCCCGGCGTCGAGCAGACGGGAGGCGATTCGCATCACCTCGCCGGTGGTGGCGGAGTACTGGAACCTGCCGGTGTCGGTGACGATGCCGGTAAGCAGGCAGCGGGCGACGCCGGCGTCGATATCCCAGCCAAGCGTGTCGAGCAGCGCCACGGTGAGCTGGGCAGAGGCG
>CAYTTU010000208.1:0-7470 GCA_964440905.1 uncultured Acidimicrobiia bacterium
GCGGGGTCAGACGGCATTCGAATTCGGCTTCACGTCGGGCTTTCCCTGGAAGGAAAAGCGCTGTGCCGCATTTGGTCGACTCGCCGCCGACCGGGGCATCGCAGTCTCGATCCACGCCCCCTACTTCGCCATCCTCACCTCGGACGACCCGGAGAAGGCGAAACTGACCCGCTCCGCTTTAGAGCACACGATGAAGCTCGGTCACGCCTTCGGGTCGCGGGTCATCGTGGCGCACACCGGGTACGTCAAGAAGCGCACTCCCGAGCAGCTCCACGAGCTCGCCGAAGCGAGCCTCGAGGTGATCGAGCCCAAGGTGCGCCACCTTGGTGTGGCGCTGGGCCTGGAGGTGGGCGGTACCGACCGGGCATTCGGCACATTGGGCGACATCGCGCTTATCGCCTCGAAGTTCCCGTTCGTCCATCCGGTGGTCGACTGGGCCCACGTCCACGCCATGTCGGGCGGCGCCCTCACGTCTCGAGATGCGTTTCTCGGGGTGTTCGGGTTCCTCCGGGACAACTTTCCGGGGTGGGCGCTCGATCCGCTGCATTGCCAGTTCACCGACAACGAATTCGGACACGCCGGTGAGGTGCGTCACCTTCCCTACGGGCAGGGGACGCTGCGCGTGGGTCCGTTGGTGGAGGCGACGGTGGAGGCAGGGATGCGACTCACGCTGATCAGTGAGGCCAGGGAGAAGTCGAGCCACGTGGCGATCCAGGAGGAGCTGGAAGCGGCTCTGGCCTATGCCCGACCTTCAGCGCCGTCTCCCGAGGCGACGAGGGCGATCGCTTCGGGGAGAGTGGTCTTCCCCCAGGATCTTCGCGCCGTCGCCGATGGTGACGGGTGGCACACGGTGGGGCTCGATCGAGTGGTGCGGCTCACCAATCCCGACAAGCCGTTCTTCCCCGGCGGGGAAACCAAGGGCGATCTGGTGGCCTACTACCACGCGGTGGCCCCGGTGCTCCTCCCGCATCTGCGGGATAGGGCGATCGTGCTTGCCCGCTTCCCCAATGGCGCCAACGGCGACTGGTTCTACGAGAAGCAGGCGCCGTCACACCGGCCGGAGTGGCTTCCCACCGCGCCGCTGTGGTCCGGTCATCGCGGCGACTCCATCGACTACGTCACGGCGCCAGACGTGTCGTCGCTGCTGTGGATCGCCAACCTGGGGGCGATCGAGATCCATCCCTGGCTGAGCCGAGTGGCCACCTCACAGCATCCGGACTTCGCCATCTTCGATCTCGACCCCGCCGACGGCGCCACCTGGGATCAGGTGGTGACTGTGGCCGAGGTGATCCGGGTCGCTCTGGAGAGGGTCGGCCTGGCGGGCTATCCGAAGACCTCGGGAGCGACCGGTCTCCACATATACGTGCCGCTGGACCCGGTGCACCCTTACGACCGCGTGCGTCGATTCGTCGAAGCGGTGGGACGTCTCGTGGTGGGTGCCGACTCCACCCTGGCCACGATGGAGTGGGACATCCCGAAGCGTGCCGGCAGGGTGTTCATCGATCACAATCAGAACGTCGCCGGAAAGACCATCGCCTCGGTGTACTCGGTGCGCCCCCGACCCGGCGGCCCGGTATCGACCCCGCTGCTCTGGGATGAGGTCGGGGAAGTCACCCCGGCGGCCTTCACGATCGCCTCGGTGTGGGAGCGCATCGCCCGCCACGGCGACCTGTTTGCCCCGGTGCTGCGCGGCGGCCAGACCCTGGATGCCGCGGAGAGAGCAGTAGGGCTGTAACGGGTCCGTTGTTCGTCACTCGTTCTTGGTTCTGCGGTTCTCGTTCCGGCAACGGCCGAGGACGATCCAACGGTGCCGTGGTGGCATGCTGTTCGAGTCCGTCGTGTCACACCGAACGTGTGACGAGCCTCAGCCCCAGGAGGCGGACGTAGGCGCGATCGGCAGACACGCGAACGATCAATCTGGCGGCCAACTCCCAGGATCCTCACCGGTAGCGACGGGCATCCCGGCACTCGACCAGTCGCTCCACGAACCCGGATACAGGATCGGCTCGGGGAGTCCGGCGGCGGTCATCGCCAGGATGTGGTGGCAAGCAAACACCCCGCTGCCACAGGAAACGACCACCGCGGCGTCGTCGGTGAGTCGCTCGTACCGCTCAGCCAGCTCCGCCGCAGGCAGCATCAGCTCCGAGGCGTCGAGGTTGTCCACCGCGGGAGCGCTCCGCGCCGTCGGAATGTGGCCGGCCACGGGGTCGATCGGCTCCACCTCACCGCGATACCGCTCCGGGGCACGAGCGTCGAGCACGGTGATCGTGCCCAGTCTCTGCGCCAGGGCCTCGCGGTCGATCTGGCGGGTGAGGGAAGGCCGCACCGTAAGGGTGGCAGGCTCGCGGTGGGTCGACTGGGAGGTCACCGGTTGCCCGGCCGCCACCCACGCCTGGATTCCGCCATCGAGCACCCGCACCGCAGCATGGCCGATGTCGCGCAGCATCCACCACAGCCGCGACGCGATGATCCCGCCGCGATCGTCGTACACCACGATGATGTGGTCGTCTCCGAACCCCATCGCCCCTATGGCTGCGGCGAACTCGTGGCGATTTCGCAACGGGTGGCGTCCCGGCCCCTGTGGCGCTGTCAGGTCTCGTTCCAGGTCGACGAACACCGCACCGGGAAGGTGACCCGACTCGAAATCCGCCCGACCCCGATCGGGTTCGTCGAGGAACCAGCGGATGTCGGCGAGGCGCAGGAGAGGGTCGCCGAGCAAAGCGGCAAGTTCGGTCGCATCGACGAGCGGTCCGGTCACGGACGCGGCGTAGGCACGGGTCGCATCGTGCGCGGCTCGGCTGCCGCTTCCCAGGGTCGCACCACGACGTGCCATACCAGCGCCAGTGCCCACGCGGGTACCGACACGTCGGCGCTGATCCGCAGGCGGTTGTAGGACAGGGCCGTTCCGGCGATATGTGCGATGGGGTGTCCCCCGATGCGCAGCGTCCAGCGCCGCGGCATCGGCTCGCTCACCAGATCGCAGCCGAAGCCGGTGCCGGAGAGCTCCCAGTTTCGGCCCAGCCAGGAGCGTCGGACGATGCGCCCCATCTCCCGCCCCTCCTCGAGATACACCACCGTTCCCCAGCCCTGGGGTCGAATCTCGACATCGACGTCACCGACCCTGCCTCGCGACATGTGAAGGGAAGGGAAGCGGCGGAACACCCCGACCCGCCCTTGCGACGAGTCCAGCCGCCACACGTCGGACATGAAGCCGCTCTCGAATGACACCCGACCCAGCAGCATGGGATGACGGCGCAACGCCATGATGCCAGGCTACCCCGAAGTCCGATGTCCGAATTCCCGAGTTGGGAGTTCGGAGTTTGGAGTCTGGCGACTGGAGACTCCTCTTTCCAACTCCCTGTCGGAAACCCCTGCGATACCCTCCCTCCAATGTCCACCGCGACCGCCACCAGGCGGTGGCTCCGCCCGATCTACTTCGTCCTCGGCCTGGCCTTTCTGGGGATCGGGATCGTCGGCGCCTTCGTCCCCCTGATCCCGACAACCGGGCCGCTGCTGCTCGCCGCCTACCTGCTGGCGCGCTCCTCGACGCGGGTGCACTCGTGGCTGATGAATCACCCACTTTGGGGCCGCTTCATCTCCGACTTCTACGAGGGACGCGGCATCCCTCGTCGCACCAAGGTGGTGGCGGTCATCGCCATGACGGCAGCCTTCGGTTACACGATCGGCTGGGTGCTGCCTCATCCGATTGCTCGAGCGGTAGTCGGCGCGATCGCGGTGTGGGCCATCTGGTACGTGCTGCACCAACCGACGAGCGACCTTTAGGAGCGGTTCGGGGTCGGGCATCGGGCATGGTTACCCGACTCTTGGCAGGAACCGGCCCGTGCGCTCCCGGTACTCGGCGTAGTTGGAGAAGAAGGCGGCGAGATGCTTCTCCTCCCAGATGGACTTGAGGGTGAGCAGCACCACCAGTCCGATCAAGGCCCCCGCCGACCACCAGGTTCCAGAGGTCACTGCCACCCCCGCCATGCCCATCATCACCGCGGTGTACATCGGGTGGCGCATCTTGCCGTAGGGGCCGGCGGTGATCAGGTCGACGCGTCCGTTGGGGAGCGGCAGCGGGGTGAGGCCCTTGCCCAGCCACCGAGCCGCCCATGCGCCCAGCACGACCGCACCCACGACAAGGCCGGCACCGAGCACGACGTGCCAAGACGATCGCTCCCAATGATCACCGGGGGCAAGCGCCACTGCGCCGATCAGGACGAACTGGGCGATGACGAAGAGCCAGGCGGTGACGCGTGACGGCACCTCGCCAGTATGCCGGGACAGCTGACACCTGACAGCCGACTGCCGACAGCCGACAGCCGACAGCCGACAGCCAGAGCCTCGTGGGCGTCGGGAGTCGGGCGTCGGGCGTCGGGTATCAGGTCTCGGGTCTCGGGTATCGGGTCTCGGGTATCGGGTATCGGGTATCGGGTGTCGGGTGTCGGGCAACGAGCTGGCGGACCCCTGGCTCCAGGGCACGCGGTTCCCTACGCTCCCACCAATGCCCCAGCTCCATCTCCTCGACGGCACCTATGAGCTGTTCCGCTCCCACTTTGGGGCTCCGCCGCGGGAGGCACCCGACGGTCGGCAGATCTCGGCGGTCCACGGGATCATGGCAAGCACCCTGGCACTGCTCGACGAGGGGGTCACCCATCTCGGGGCGGCATTCGACACGGTGATCCGCTCGTTTCGCAACGACCTGTACGACGGTTACAAGACCGAGGCAGGAGTGCCCGAGGAGCTGCTCGCCCAGTTCCCCATCGCCGAGGACGGGCTGGAGGCGCTCGGAGTGACGGTGTGGCGGATGGAGGAGTACGAAGCCGACGACGCCATCGCCTCGGCGGCGGCCCAATTCGGTGGCGACTTCGAGCGGGTGGTGATGTTGTCGCCCGACAAGGACCTGGCGCAGTGCGTGGTGGGCGACCGGGTGGTGGCGTTCGACCGTCGCCGGGGGATCTTCTTCGACGAGGCCGGGGTGCACGAGAAGTTCGGGGTGGCTCCGGAGTCGATCCCCGACTATCTCGGGCTGGTGGGCGACTCCTCAGACGGGTTCCCTGGCGTACCCGGGTGGGGGGCAAAGTCGGCGGCAACGGTGCTGGCCCGCTACCGCCACATCGAAGACATCCCGCTGGAGGCGGGGTTGTGGGAGGTGCCGGTGCGCGGCGCCGAGCGTCTGGTGGCGGCGATGCGGGAGAACATGTCCGACGCACTGCTGTTTCGCTATCTGGCCGTGCTGCGCCGCGACGTGCCCCTCGGTGGAAGCGGTGCCGACCTGGAATGGCGCGGGGTGCCCCGGGAGCGGTTCATTGCATTCTGCGATCGCTACGACTTCGAGTCGCTGCAGACCCGGCCCACCCGCTGGCGCTAACTGAGCCGGTCTAGCGCAGCTCGCGCAGCGCCCGGACCGCAGCGTGGTGCCCGCACATCCCGTGGACTCCCGCCCCCGGGGGGGTCGAGGCGGAGCACAGGTAGATGCCGCGGGCTGCCCGGTAGGGGCGAAACAGCTTGGGTCGGGCGAACAGCCCGCGCAGCGACAGCTCACCACCGGTGATGTCACCTCCAGCCTGATTGGAGTTGTCGGCGGCGAGGTCGGAGGAGTTGCGGCGGTTCACCGCAGTCACGAGTTCGCCGAAGCCGGGAGCGAACCTCTCGAACTGGGCGAACATCGCCTCGGTCATGTCGCGCTCCGAACCATGGGGGACGTGGCAGTACGCCCAAAGGACATGGGTCCCGGCAGGCGCCCGGGTCGAGTCGGCCACCACCGGTTGCGATGAAACGATGAAAGGTCGATCGGGATGGTGTCCGTCCGCAACCTCTGACTCGGCACGGGCGATCTCGTCGTACTCCCCGCCGACGTGGACCGTTCCGGCCCGCCGGCAGTCCGCATTGGCCCACGGGATCGGACCGGAGAGGGCCACATCGATCTTGAACACCCCGGGTCCAGGGCGAAGACTGCGATAGCGCCGCGCCACCCGCCGAGAAATGCGATCCCCGCTGATGCGATGGGCGGTGATCGGTGAGGTGTCGAACATCACCAAGCGCGCCTCGGGGAGATCGGACCACGCCTGCACCTCTGTCCGGGTGCGGATCTCCCCGCCCAGGGATTCGATGCGCTGCGCCAGGGCGGTCACGATCGCCGCCGATCCGGTGCGAGCAAACGGCCAACCCACGGTGTGCGCCGCGGCGCCGAGGGTCAACCCCACCCCGGCGCTCCCGATCCGCGATAGCGGAACCGCGGCGTGTGCTGCGACCCCCGCCATCAGTGCCTTGCCCTCCGGCGTGCGGAAGCGCCGCGCCATCCACGAGGCGGGCTGCAGGGCGAGCAGTCCGAAGCGAGCCCCGGCGAGGGGGTGGCGCAGCGCTGCCAACGGTGGCCCCAGGGCGAAGCGCACCGAGTGCTCCCAGTGCCGGGCAACGCTCCCGAACGTGCGCAAATAGGCGCGAGCGTCCCCGCCCAGAGCTGCAGCGGTGATGTCGATGTCGCGCCGCACCACCGCGGCCCGGCCCCCATCGAGTGGATGCGCCAGTGGGATCTCGGGATGACACCATTCCACCCCGAGACCCATCGCCTGCATGGCGGGTGATCCTGCTCCGAGGGGATGCACCGACGAGCAGACGTCGTGCCTGACGCCGGGGAGGGTCAGCTCGGCGGTGCGAGCGCCGCCCCCGATGGTGGGCGCCGCTTCCAGCACCAGCACCTTCTTGCCTGCCTCGGCCAGTGTCACCGCCGCCACCAGCCCGTTCGGGCCGGCTCCCACGATGACGGCGTCGAGCATGGGTAATGAGGGTAGGGGGAAACGTCACCGCTTCGATGGTTGGAGGTCTCCCGTCGCCCGTCTCCCGTCGCCCGCAAGACCAACCAGGCCCGCGGCTGGGCCGGGCGTCGGGCGTCGGGCGTCGCTTGACTGGTGACTGGTTGACTGGTGAGCGGGGACCAGGCTGGTGACTGGTGACTGGTGACTGGAGACTTCTTCAGGGCCGCGGCATCGCCACTGGCTCTCCGGCAAGGCGCCGCCGAGCGATGCGGGCCGGGAGGATCAGGCGAAAGCGTGCGGGAAGCAGCGGTCGCAACCGCCGCAGCATCCAGAGGTTGATGCGAAGCCAACGGCGCCGGATCCGGCCGAAACGGAATCCGTAGAGCCGCCGCACCTCCTCGGGCAGGGTGCCGATGGCGGCGAAGGAGATGAACCGCCAGATCGGCTTGATGTGCCAGGGAACCGGTCCGCCGCGAATCAGGTCGGCGACCTCGCGTGCCACATCGGTGACCTGGAGGCGGTCCGCGGCGACGACTCCGCGGATGTAGTCGGTCAGTCCGTCATAGGCCCGCGGGACCGCATCCCTGGGGAGAAGGATGAGCTCGGCCGCCACCAGGTTCTCCTCATGGAAGCGTTGCTTGTCGACCGCAGTGAGCGGTCCAACGGTGAGCTCATAGAAGACCACCGTGCTCTCCTCCAGACAGGCGTGCAC
>CAYTTU010000209.1:0-13214 GCA_964440905.1 uncultured Acidimicrobiia bacterium
CACAAGGAAGCCGAGCTGCTCGAAGTCTGAATCGAGGAGGGTCGTGACCGACGGCGGCGACGGATTCGAAGTCCATCCCGGGGATCCGTGGCATCCGGGCTGGAGCGACGACGCGGTCGAGGACCCGTCGACCCCCCCGCAGCAGCCGGTCAGCACCCCGAAGGCGCCGAAGCGGCGCTGGTTCGGGAGGAAGCCCCGTCCGGAGGAACCCGAGTCCGCGCCCGAGGAGGATCACGCCTACTCGGAGCCCCTGACCGATCCCCAGGCCCGGTTTCGCCCCGCCACACCATTCGTTCCGGAGCCGACGCCAGGTGCCCCTCCCGACCCTGACGGGAGCGACGAAGCTCCGCCCCTCGAGCTGCCTGCCTGGGTGGGCGATGCAACGCTGGGCGCCGAAGTGGAGGCTGCCGGGTTCGAGGCCGCGTCACTCGGGGTCACCTCCCCCCACTCCGCCTCCGAGGTCTTCGCCGGCGAGGCGGAGGAGGTCTCCGTCGAGCCGCCGGCGCCAGAGCCTGCGGCCGCCGAACCCGCGGCGCCCCCGGCAGCAGAACCGACCGCCTTCGCGGAGGTGGGGCGCCTCGAGGGGGAGCGCTCTGGCGAGGAGATCCCTTCGGCTGAGGCGCCCACCGAGGAGTTCACGGATCCCTTCGAAGAACTCCGTCGACTCGAGGCCGCGGCGGCAGCATCGCCTAGCGAGCCGGTGGCGAGCGAGCCGCTGCCCGAGGAGCCGCCCCCGACCCGCTACGGAGTGGCCGGCAAGGAGGCGTTCGCGGTCCTAGGGGACGAGGACGGGGACGAAGACCTGGCCGAATGGACGGCCTTCGCCGGCGAACCCGGGGATGCCACCCCACCGCGTGGCACACCGGCACCCCCTGCTGCCGGCGAGGTGGTTGCGGTCGGCGCCGCCGAACCCGAAGCAGAGCCCGCGGTGCGGGAGCGCCGCGGCATCTGGCCATTCCGCCGTCGTCGGCAGGAGGAGCCCGAGGTGGTGGATGAATTCCCCGCCATCGAGGACGTCTGGCCGGAGGAGGAGGTGCTGGGGCCGGGCGGGTGGGGCCAGCCCGAAGGGCATCGATCCGCGGTGGAGCCCGCCGAGTCGTGGGAGGACCCCGCAACCGACCCCGAGCCGTCTCAAGCCGAGCCGGCGGTTCCCGGTGCCGTGCTCCCGCTGGGCGAGCTGGATTGGGACGACGCTCCGGCGACCACCACACCGGCACCGGAGGGGTTTGGGTTCCCTGACGATGACGAGGCGGCGCCCTTCGCGCCTCCCACGGGCCGGGTCGACCTGCCCTCGGCCGCCGCATCGGAGTGGGAGGACGACCAGGCCGCGCTCGAACCGGACGGAGAGTGGCAGCTGGCATTCGACGACGGAACCGCCGAGGAAACCTTCGTGCCGAGCTACGAGCCGCGGCCCGCCGCCTCGCGCCGCGACGAAGTGTGGGCGGCCGATCCCGAGTGGGATCCCGAGGCCACCGTCGAGATGACCGACCCCGGGCTGGGTCATCAAGACGACGTTTACGGGATGGCGGGAACATCCGAGCACCGCGGACTCGCCGAGGAGATGTTCCGTCGCGGCGAGGAGGACACGGAGTGGCAGGCGATGGCTGCGGCCATGCCCGGAATCGAGTCCGGAGTGGTCGGGTTCGAGGACGTCGCCGATCTCAGCACCGGCGACCGCTACGAGGAGGGCCCGCGCTCCGACCTCGGCGCCCGCTTCGGTGTCGGCCTGCTGCTGGCGGTGTTCCTGCTCGGAACCATGTTCGTGGGTGGCGCCGCCATGGCCGTGTTCGTCGGGGCGATGGCACTCCTGGGCATCTGGGAGTTCTACGGAACGCTGCGGCGGCTGGAGTTCCAACCGCTGGCGATCCTCGGCTACCTCGGAGCGCTGGGCATCCTGGCCACGGTCTGGTTCCACGGTCCGATCGTCATTCCGATCGGGCTTGCTCTGCTGCTCGTGCTGGTGTACTTCGTCTACGCCTTTTCCCCGATGCGCCAGGACGCCCTGGCCAACGGCGGGCTGACTGTCCTTGCCGTGGCGTGGGTGGCGGGGTCGGTGGCCTTCGCCACTCCGATCCTCCGTCAGCAGGACTTCCGGATGCTGGTTCTGGCCCTGGTGGTGGCGACGGTGGCGATGGACATCGGTGCCTTCGCCGTCGGGCGCGCCTTCGGCAGCCGCGCACTGGCCCCGGTGGTGTCCCCCAACAAGTCGGTGGAGGGCTTGGTGGGCGGGATCGTGGTCACCATGGCGGCGGGGGTGGGCTTCGGCTTGCTGGTGGAGCCGTTCGACCTTGCCTCGGGCATAGCCCTGGGTGCGGTTGTGTCGGTGATGGCACCCCTCGGTGACCTGGCCGAATCGATGATCAAGCGCAGCCTCGGGGTGAAGGACATGGGCACCCTGCTGCCGGGCCACGGGGGGGTCCTCGACCGCATCGACGGGTTCCTGTTCGTGGTCCCGGCCGTATGGCTGCTGTACCGGATCACCGGGCTGCTCGGGTGAAGCCGGTCGCAGTCCTCGGCGCCACCGGATCGATCGGGCGCCAGACCCTCGAGGTCGCCACCGGACTCGGGGCGGACATCGTTGCGCTGGCGGCGCGGCGCGGCTCCGACGAGTTGTGGGGGCTGGCGGCCGCCCACCCCGCCGCCAGGGTTGCAGTGGCCGCTCCGACCCCCACCGAGCAGTCCCGTTTCTCCGAACTCGGCGCTCGGGTGGGATTCGGCGATGAGTCCGTCGCCGCACTGGCGGCTGAGCCGGGGATGGTCGTCGTCAACGCCGTGGTCGGAGCTGCGGGTCTGCGCGCCTCTGTCGCCGCCCTGCAGGCGGGCAACCGGCTCGCCCTGGCCAACAAGGAGAGCCTGGTTGCCGGTGGGCCGATCGTCGCCGGGTTGGCGCGGCGCGGCGGCGAGATCCTCCCGGTGGACAGTGAGCACAGCGCCTTGTTCCAACTGCTGGCGGGACGCGATCCCGGTGAGGTGCGGCGGCTGATCGTCACCGCCTCGGGAGGCCCCTTTCGGGGATGGACGGCGGAGCGCATGGCGGCGGCCACCCCGGAAGAGGCGCTGCGCCACCCCACCTGGCGGATGGGGCCACGCATCACCGTCGACTCGGCCACCCTGATGAACAAGGCTCTGGAGGTAATCGAGGCGCACCACCTCTTCGGCTTCGACTACGACCGGATCGAAGTGGTGATCCATCCTCAGAGCGTGGTGCACGGCCTGATCGAGATGAGTGATGGGGCCTTGCTCGCCCACCTCGGGGAGCCCGACATGCGCATCCCGATCCGCTACGCCCTCACCCATCCCCAACGCGGGGAGCGATCCGCCCCGCCCTACCCGCTGGCCGGAACCGCGCTGACGTTCGAGCCGCCGGACTTCGATGCCTTCCCGTGCCTACGGCTCGGATACGAGGCGGGACGGGCCGGCGGGGCGGCTCCGGCAGTGCTCAATGCCGCCGATGAGATCGCCGTTCAGGCCTTCCTCACGGGCCGCATCGGCTTCGGCTCGATCGCGGTTGTGGTGGAGCGCACCTTGGCCGACCTCGGGTCGGGCCCGGTGGCGAGCGTCGCCGATGTGCTTGCGGTCGATCGTGAGGCACGCAGCGTGGCCACCGGACATGTCGGCAACTCGTGTTAACCGGGTGCGGCCGGTAGCGTGACCCGCCAGCGAGAAGGCCTCAGGAGCACCACTTGACCGGCGGGTTGATCGTCCTCTTCGGCATCGTGGCCATGGTCATGGTCCACGAGGCGGGCCACTTCATAGCCGCCAAGGCGCTGGGGATGAAGGCCACCGAGTTCTTCTTCGGCTTCGGCCCCAAGCTGTGGTCCACCCGCCGCGGCGAGACCGAGTACGGCATCAAGGCGATCCCCCTCGGCGGGTATGTGCGCATCGTCGGGATGAATCCCTACGAAGAGGTGGCTCCCGAGGATCTGGGGCGCACCTATCGGGAGCAGTCGTTCTCTGCCAAGGCGATCGTGGTCCTCGCTGGTGTGGCGAGCCACTTCATCGTCGCCTTCCTCCTGTTCTATACGGTGGCCAGCGTCCTCGGAGTATCGGTGTCGACCACCACCGTCGCCAGCGTGCAGGCCACCCTCGAGGACGGCTCTCCGACACCTGCGGCCATCGCCGGGCTCCTTCCCGGAGATCGCTTCCTGTCCATAGGTGGCGCCGCAGCCACGGACTGGGCGGCCGTGGTCGGGTACATCGCCGATCATCCCGGCGAGACGGTCGTGCTGGTCTTCGACCGCGGCGGCCAGACGATGGATGCGACCGTGACCTTGGCGGCGCTGGACGACGGGGAGGACGGCGACCGGGGATTCCTCGGGGTGCGCTCCGCCGTCGAGAAGGAGCGCTCCAACCCCATCGCCGGACTCGGCGACGCCGGCAGCGCCGTGGCTCGGGCGACTGGCACCTCCGCCGTGGGCCTGTGGCGGATGGTTACGGGTTTCGGCGGGCTGGTGGAGGCGGTGATCACCGGCGACGCCGACAAGATCGATGAGGTGCGCCCCGCCAGCCCAATCGGGTTGGTGCGCATCGGGGCGCAGACCGAAGACCTCGGCATCGCCTTCACTCTGGAGCTGCTTGCCCTGGTCAACGTGTTCGTCGGTCTGTTCAACGTGGTCCCGATGTACCCGCTCGACGGCGGCCACTTCGCCGTCGCCCTCTACGAGAAGATCCGGGGGCGCCAGGCCGACGTGCGCAAACTGGCCCCGGTGGCTGCGGTGGTGGTGCTGTTCATGGTGCTCCTTGGCGTGCTGGCGATCTATCTCGACATCGCCGACCCGTTCGACCTGCGGTGATCGCCCGGCGCCCGACGCGGGCCGTGCGTGTGGGGACGGTCACCGTGGGCGGAGGCGCCCCGATCTCGGTGCAGTCGATGACGACTACCAAGACCGCCGACGTCGAGGGCACGCTCTCCCAGGTCTACGCCTTGCGCGGCGCCGGAGCCGACATCGTGCGCATCACCTGCAACGACGCCGATGCGGCGTTGGGCCTCGCCGCCATCGTCCCCCGCGCTCCGGTGCCAATCATTGCGGACATCCACTTCCAGTACCGGCTTGCCCTGGCAGCGCTCGAGGCTGGAGTGCACGGGTTGCGCCTCAATCCCGGGAACATCCGCGACCCTGGACACATTCGCACCGTCGCCAAGGCGGCGGCGGAGCGCGGCGTTCCGATCCGGATCGGCGTGAATGCCGGCTCGCTCGACAAGGATCTGCTCGAGCGGTACGGGGCACCGGTCCCCGAGGCACTGGTCGAATCCGCCCTGGCGGAGGTCCGACTGCTGGAGGACGCCGGGTTCGGCGACATCAAGATCTCGGTGAAGCACAGCAGTGTCCCCGCCATGGTGACCGCCTACCGCCTCCTCGCCGAGCGCACCGACCACCCGCTTCACCTCGGGGTGACCGAGGCGGGACCGCCGCCCGCCGGGTTGATGAAATCGGTGGCGGGCATCGCCACGCTGCTTCTCGAAGGTATCGGAGACACCATCCGGTTCTCTCTCACCGCCGATCCGGTGGAGGAGGCGGAGGCGGGGAGAAGGCTGCTCGAACAGCTCGGACTGCGCGAACGCCTTGGTCTCGATCTGATCGCCTGCCCATCCTGCGGCCGCGCCGAGGTGGATGTGGTGGCGGTGGCGACGGCGGCGCAACACGCCCTGGAGGCGGAAAAGATCCCCATCCAGGTGGCGGTGATGGGGTGCGTTGTCAACGGTCCGGGGGAGGCCCGGGAGGCCGACATCGGTATCGCCGCCGGCAAGGGCAAGGGCCACCTGTTCATCAAGGGGCGGGTGGTGCGGGTCGTTCCGGAAGCAGACATGGTGGCGGCGCTGGTCGACGAGGCGCGCCGTCTCGCTGCAGAGGGGGTGGAGGCCCGCCTCGCTGCCGCCGACTCGGTTGCCGAGGATCTGGCCCGGGAGACCGCGGCCGATCTGCTCGCCTCCCAGGGGGATGCGAACAACCTGCAGGAGCGCCGCGAGCGAGTGGCCAGGGTGGCGCGGGGGGACGCCGACAGCTCCGAGAAGCTGCCAGCTGACAGCTAGCCCCGTCAGCACCTAGTGCCTAGTGCCTAGTGCCTACTCTCTGACGATGCGTTGGTCCCGCGCCTTCATTCCTACGCTGCGCGACGATCCTGCCGATGCCGAGGCAGCGAATCATCGATTGCTGGTGCGCGGCGGGTTCATCCGCCGGCTGATGGCCGGATCCTGGTCCCTGTTGCCCCTCGGGCTGCGGGTTGCCCGCAAGGTGTCCGACATCATCCGCGAGGAGATGAACGCCATCGGTGGCCAGGAGATGCTCCTCCCTGTGGTGCATCCCGGCGAGATCTGGAAGAAGACCGGACGCTGGGACGACGTCGAGGGAATCCTGGTGAAGCTCAAGGATCGGCGTGACACGGATCTACTCCTGGCGATGACCCACGAGGAGATCTTCACGACGGTCGCAACCGAGCTCACTTCATACCGGCAACTGCCCCAGCTGTGGTACCACCTGCAGACCAAGTTTCGCGACGAGCCCCGGCCCAAGGGCGGGTTGCTCCGGGTGCGCGAGTTCACGATGAAGGACTCCTACTCCTTCGACATCGACCCGGCCGGACTCGACACCCAATTCCAACGTCACTACGAGGCCTACGGTCGGATCTTCAGCCGCCTCGGGCTGACGGCGATCCCGGTGCACGCCTCGAGCGGATGGATGGGTGGCAAGGAGTCGGTGGAGTTCATGGTCGAGGCCGCGGCGGGGGAGGATGAGATCGCCTACTGCCCGAAGTGCCGATACGCCGCCAACCTGGAGAAGGCGACATCGGTCCTGCCGCCGGTGTCCGATGACTCCGGAGATGCCGCGGTGGAGCGTTTCGCAACTCCGGGGGTGCGGACGATCGCGGCCCTGGAGGACTTCGCCGACTTTGCCGCAGCACCGCGCCAGATCAAGACGCTGGTCTACATGGTGGCCGGCGAACCCGTGCTGCTGCTACTGCGTGGCGATCACGAATTGATGGAGCAGAAACTGATCGACGGGCTCGGCACCTGGGATGCCCGTCCCGCTCAGGACGATGAGATCGTTTCCGCACTGGGCGCCCATGCCGGAAGTCTGGGGGCGGTTGGGGTCGGCGGCCTGCGGATCATCTCCGATCCAGCGCTCCAGGGACGGGTGGGGATGGTCACCGGTGCCAATGAAGACGACTGGCACCTGCGCAACGTCTCGCTGGCGCGTGACATCGCTGTCGACACCTGGCTGGACCTGCGGCGGGTGGCGGCCGGCGAGGGCTGCCCGGTGTGCGGCTCCCCGCTCGAGGTGAAGCGCACCATCGAGGTGGGTCACATCTTCAAGTTGGGCACCAAGTTCAGTGAGGCACTCGGCGCCACCGTCCTCGACGAAAAGGGCGAGCAGCGGGTGATCTGGATGGGCTCGTACGGAATCGGGGTGGGCCGCAATCTGGCCACGGTGGTGGAGTCGTCCAACGACGACAAGGGAATCGTCTGGCCCGTGGCTGTCGCCCCTTACGAAGTGGTGGTGACTATCGCCACCGCCGACGACCCAGCGACTGTGGGCGCCGCCGAGTCGATCTACGGCGCCCTCGGCGCGGCCAGAATCGACGTGATCCTCGACGACCGCGACGAGCGTCCTGGGGTCAAGTTCGCCGACGCCGAGCTCATTGGAATCCCGTACCGGGTCACCGTGGGGCGGCGCAGCATCGTGGAGGGTGAGGTCGAGGTGGTGCGGCGCGCCGACGGGACAGTGGAGCGGCTCGCCCCCGAGGCCGCCGTGGCGCGGCTGGTGGAGGTGGTACGGGCGGAGCGGGAGTTGGGAAAGTAAGCCGCCCAACGGTTACCAGTTACCAGTTGCCAGTTACCAGTTGCCCGTCTTCCGTCGCCTGTCGTCCGTCGTCCGTCGTCCGTCGTCCGTCGTCCGTCGTCCGTCGTCCGTCGCCGGTCGCCCGTCGCCCATTACTTGTTGCCAGGTTCCGGTCTCCGGTCTCCGGTCTCCGGCATCGGGTATCGGGTATCGGGCGTCGGGTGGCGGGTATCGGGCCTCTGGCCTCGGTTCGCCCTATGGCGTCCAGCCTCTCCCGTCGGGTATAATGCCCCGTCAACCCAGGACGCTGGAAAGTGGGCGCCCGCCCACTTTTTTGTTGTGGCCTGGCCACGAGGAGATGCTGTGATGACCGATCTCGATCGCCGGCTCTGGAGCCTTCTGGAGCCGTGGCTCGACGCCGAGGGCGTCGAACTGGATGATCTCGAGGTGCTCGGCGTTGGGACCGGGCGGGTGGTGCGCGTCTTCGTCGACGCCCCCGGTGGAGTGGACCTCGACCGGATCGCGGACCTATCCCGGGGCCTGGCCCGTCTCCTCGAGGACACCGACCTGGAGTCCTACACGCTGGAAGTGTCCTCCCCGGGGCTGGAGCGAAACCTGCGGCGTCCGGCTCAGTTCCAAAAGGCGGTCGGTCGCGAGGTCGTGCTCAAGACTCGCGACGAGATCTCCGGAGCCCGCAATCACCGCGGCATTCTTGCGGCTGTGGGGGAGGGCGACGTGCTGGTGACCATCGACGGAGCCGAGCGCTCGATTCCCCTGGACCGGGTCACCCAGGCGCGCACCGTCTTTCGGTGGGAGAAGGCCCCGAAGCCGGGGAAGCGAGGTGTGAGGTGAACGAGTCCTTCATGGAGGAACTGGACCTCCTGGAGCGCGAAAAGGGCGTCTCCAAGGAGACCATCCTCGATGCCCTCGCCAATGCTCTGGTCTCCGCCTACAAGCGCAGCTCCGGCGCCGCCGAAGAGGCTCGGGTCACGATCGATCAAGACACCGGTGAGATCAAGGTGTACGGACAGGAGCTCGACGAGGACGGGAATGTCACCCGCGAGTGGGAGGACACCCCGAGTGACTTCGGTCGCATCGGGGCGCAAACCGCCAAGCAGGTCATCCTGCAGCGGCTGCGTGACGCCAAGCGCGCTCAGGTCTTCGACCTCTATGACGGGCGCGAGGGCGACCTCGTGACCGGCATCGTCCAGCAGTCCGACCATCGCACAGTGATCCTCGACCTGGGCAATGCCGAGGCAGTCATGCCGTTCGGGGAGAAGATCCCCTACGAGCGGCTGGAGCGCGGCGCCCGGGTGAAGGCGCTCATCATCGAGGTGCGCGGGGAGGAGGCCAAGGGTCCGCAGATCGTGGTGAGCCGCAGCCACCCCGACTTCATCCGTCGCCTCTTCGAGCTCGAAGTACCCGAACTGGTGGAGGGCATCGTCGAGATCAAGGCGATCGCTCGCGACGCCGGGCACCGCACCAAGATCGCGGTCGCCTCCAACGACCCCAACGTCGATCCGATCGGCGCCTGCGTCGGCGCCCGCGGCGCCCGGGTGCGCCAGGTGGTCAACGAATTGCGCGGAGAAAAGGTCGACATCGTCGAATTCCGCGCCGACACCAAGCAGTTCATCGCCGAGGCGCTCAGCCCGGCCAAGGTGCGACAAGTGATCCTCGACGAGGACACCAAGGAGGCCACGGTGATCGTGCCCGATCACCAACTGTCGCTCGCCATCGGCAAGGAGGGGCAGAACGCCCGACTCGCCGCCCGGCTCTCGGGTTATCGGATCGACATCCGTCCCGAGACCCCGCCTGAGGAGGCCGTGGCCCCGGCGCCGGTACCTGCCACGGAGCCGGCACCCGCCCCGGAACCGGCACCCGCCACGGCGTCTCCGGCCGTCGCGGAACCCGTGAGCGAGGCTGCTGCCCCGCCCGAGGACTGAGAGCTTTGCCGCCGTCCCGGCTCCGCCTTGGGCGGGGCCGGTGCGTGGCACAATGACCCGCCGATGAGGAGTCCATGCGCGTCTACGAACTAGCCCGTGACCTCGGGCTCGAGTCCAAAGACGTACTGGCGCGCGTCCACGAGCTGGGGATCGAAGCCAAGACCGCCTCCAGCGGCGTCACCGACGACGATGCCGCCCTGGTGCGGCTCTCCTATGACGAGGAGAAGGCCCCGGCCGCGGTGCCGCCGGTCGTGGTGCCCGAAGTCCCTGCGGAGCTGGTGGCCGAGGTTGCCGCCGCGGAAGAAGAAGAGACCCCCGAGGCCGAACCCGCCAAGGGCAAGGGCAGGGGTCGGGATCGCCGTACCCCCGAGCCCGAAGCCCCGCAGGCCCGCCGGGCGGTGACGGTTCCTGAGGGGCTGACCGTTCAGGAGCTCAGCGACCTGATCCGGCGCCCGGCGGGACTGATCGTGCGTGAGCTGGTCACCCGGGGCCGTATGGCGGGAGTTACCCAGCCGGTGCCCACCGACCTGCTCGTTGTGGTCGGAGAGGCCATGGGATACGACATCACCGTCTCGGCCGCGGAGGTGCCCGAACCGGTTGCTGCTTCACCGGCGCCAAAGCGCAAGCGCGACTTTGGCGACGAGGCCGCGGTGCTCGTTCGGCGTCCCCCGGTGGTCACCGTGATGGGCCACGTCGATCACGGCAAGACCCAGCTTCTCGACACCATCCGGCGGGCCAATGTCGTGGCAGGCGAGGCCGGTGGGATCACGCAGCACATCGGTGCCTACCAGGCGCAGGTGGGCGATCACAAGATCACCTTCATCGACACTCCGGGACACGAGGCGTTCACCTCGCTTCGGGCCAGGGGCGCCGAGATCACGGACATCGTTGTGCTCGTCGTCGCCGCCAACGACGGTGTCATGCCCCAGACCGTGGAGGCGATCAACCACGCCAAGGCCGCCGGCGTGCCCATGGTCGTGGCGATCAACAAGATGGACCTTCCCGCGGCCAACCCCCACAACGTCCGCGCCCAGCTCACCGAACACGGTCTGGTGGTCGAGGAACTCGGCGGCGACGTGGTCAGCGTGGAGGTGTCCGGGCTCACCGGCGCGGGCGTCGACCGGCTTCTGGAGTATCTCGACCTGATCGCGGAGATCGAGAACTACTCCGCCAACCCCGCCGCTCCCGCCTCCGGAACGGTGATCGAGGCACAGCTGGACACGGGACGGGGACCGGTGGCGACGGTGATCGTTCAGCGGGGAACTCTGCGGCGCGGCGATGCCATCGTGGCGGGAGCAGTGGCGGGGCGGGTACGCGCCATGTTCGACGAACGCGGCACCGCGTTGACCGAGGCGGGACCGAGCTCACCGGTGTTGGTGATGGGGTGGGACGACGTGCCTCGGGCCGGCGACTTCTTCGAGGCCGTGGCCGACGACCGTGCCGCCCGGGCTTTGGCGACGGAGCGTATGGGGGAGCGGCGCGACCTCGAGCTGGTCACTCCCTCGGCGGCGCAGCGGCTGACTGCGCTCCTCGAGGGTCTGCGCACCGCCGAGGATGCCGAACTGTCGATCATCGTCAAGGCCGACGCTCAGGGCTCGTTGGAGGCGATACGCGAAGCGGTTGACAAGATCCACCGCGAGGCGGGCCGGATCATCATCGTGCACACCGCTGTTGGCGGCATCACAGAGAACGACGTCCTACTCGCGGAGACCACCGGCTCGATCGTGTTCGGATTCAATGTTCGTCCTGACGCCCAGTCGCGCCGGGCCGCCGAGAAGGCCGGCATCGAGATCCGCACCTACCAGATCATCTACGAGCTGCTCGATGACATCGAGGCGATCCTGGTGGGCCGGCTCGCACCATCCGAGGTCGAGACGATTCTGGGTTCCGCTGAGGTACGCGCCATTTTCCGGGCTCCGCGATACGGCACGATTGCCGGCTGTTACGTGACCGAGGGAGAGATCGTGCGCGGCGCCCGGGCGCGGCTGTTGCGCAGCGGGGTCGTGGTCCATGATGGGGTCATCGCTTCGGTACGCCGCTTCAAGGACGATGTGCGCAGCGTGGCCGCCGGATTCGAGTGCGGCCTCGCCCTGGAGAACTACCGCGACCTCAAGGAGCGGGATGTGATCGAGGCGTACGAGGTGAAGGAAGTGGCGCGGACGTAAGAGGGGACCCAAGGTTGGCCGGACTTACGGCCGCCCGCCTCCCGTCTCCCGCCTCCCGCCAGAAAGGGCGCCGGCATGATGAACCGGTCATTCTCCTTCCGGCGGGCGTCGGGTAGCGGCCGTCGGGCGTCGGAGTAACTCGCAATGTCCCATCTCCACGCTGCCGCGGTGCGCATCGATCTCCACATCAACGAGTCCCGGTCGCTGAAGGCGAAGCGGTCGGTACTGCGGCCGCTGCTCGCCAGGCTCGAGAAGCTGCGAATCTCGGTGGCGGAGGTCGCCCATCAGGATCACTGGCAGCTGGCGACCATCGCCGTGGCGGTGGTGGCCGCTGATGCCGCCCGGCTCACCGAGACGGTGGAGACGATCAAGCGGATCGTCTACTCCGATCCTCGGGTGGAGGTGGCCGCGGTGGAGGTTTTTCACCTGGAGGAGTCATGAGCCGGGGAGGTTCGTGGATGCGCCGGGTCAACGAGAATCTGCGTGAGGTGATCGCCGACGAGTTGACCCGTCTCAAGGATCCCGGTCTTGGCTTTGTCACCATCACCGGGGTCGATACCGCACCAGACCTGCGCGCCGCCCGGGTGTTCTGGTCGGTGCTGGGCGATGACTCCCAGCACGAGGCGACCGCCGCGGCGCTGCAGCGGGCCCGGACCCGGATCCGGGCGGCGGTGGGCGATCGGGTGCGGCTCAAGTACCTTCCCGACCTGGTGTTCGAGTTCGACGAGTCGATCGACCGCGGATTCCGGATGGAGGAGCTGCTACGTCGCCTCGGAGAGGAGGGGGATGAAGGATCTGAAACGGTCCCTGCAGAGGGCGGCTGAGGCCATTGCCGGGGCCGACTCGTTGGCGATCTCCTGCCACGTGTCGCCCGATGGCGATGCCCTCGGCTCGGCCCTGGGTCTGGCGCTCGCCGCCCGCAACGCCGGACGTACCGCCGTGGTGTCGTTCGGTTCGCCGTTCCGGGTGCCCGGATCGCTGGCCTTCCTCGACACCAGCCCGTTGGTGCCCCCCGATCAGTTCCCGGCGGCTCCGGACTGCATGGTGGTCTTCGATGCCGGTTCGGCGGACCGCCTCGGCGAACTCGCCGCCAACGCTGCCGCGTCCAGGGTGGTGATCGTGGTCGACCATCACAAGTCCACCTCAGGTGACTTCGGGGACATCCTGGTGGTCGATCCATCCGCTGCCGCCTCTGCCCAGCTCACCGTGGCGCTGCTCGACACGCTTGGCTGGGATATCGACGCCGGCGTCGCCCGCTGCCTGCTTACCGGCATCGTCACCGACACCGGCAGGTTCCAGTACTCCGCCACCACCGGCGAGGTGATGCG
>CAYTTU010000210.1:0-6414 GCA_964440905.1 uncultured Acidimicrobiia bacterium
GAGCAAGGAGGCCGCGATGTACAGGAACCCGACCCAGGCCCGCTGACCCGGCGCGTTGGTCGAACCTGACACGCGGCCCACCGGGCGGCGGGCCACTCATCCAGACCCTCTCCTTTGGCGCGTCTGCGCCACCTCTCCTCAGGAGCCGCATGATCCCGGTACGCGCCTACTGGCGCCTCCTCAAGAAATACCTTCTCCCCCTGCGGGCCAGGGTGGCCGTGCTCTTTGTGCTGCTCTTTTCTGGAGTGGCCTTCCAGGTGGTGAATCCCCAGCTGATCCGGGCCTTTATCGACTCGGCCACCGCCGGCGCCGAACTGTCACGGCTCACCGCCCTCGCCGCCGGCTTCGTGATCCTTGCCGTCGGCCACCAGGTGTTCAGCGTCACCGCCACCTATTTCGCCGCCCAGATCGGCTGGACGGCCACCAATGAGATGCGCGTCGAGCTCACCGGGCACCTGCTCGACCTCGACATGTCGTTCCACAAGACCAAGACCCCTGGCGAGCTGATCGAGCGCATCGACGGCGACGTCACCACGCTGTCCAACTTCTTCTCGGCCTTCGTGGTGCAGGTGATGGGCAACCTGGTCCTGGTGGTTGCGATCGTCGTCCTGATGTGGCGCGAACACCCGCTGATCGGATTGGGGATGACAGTCTTCGCCGGACTGGCGATGGCCTTCATGGTGAAGATCCAGGCGATCGCCATTCCCTGGTGGCGCGAGGTGCGGGCCAAGCGCGCCGCGTTCTTCGGGTTCCTCGGCGAGCAATTGGGTGGTACCGAGGACATCAGGGCCAATGGAGCGGTGCCCTACATGATGCATCGCTTCACCACGATGCACCGTGAGTGGTTGCCTCTCGAGGTCAGGGGTCGCTTCGGCTTCTCACTGCTGTGGTCGTCGTCGATTGCGGTCTACGTGTTTGGGCTCGCCCTGGTGTTCGGGCTTGGGTCGCCGCTGGTGCGCGACGGGGCCATGACCATCGGTGCGGTGTACCTGGTGTTCCACTACACCGAAATGATCCGCCACCCCATCGACCAGATCCGCACCCAGATGGAGGATCTGCAGAAGGCCGGGGCGGGGATCTCCCGAATCGAGGAGCTCTTCGCCACCACCACCCACCTGCCGGAGACCGGAACGAGGAGTCTCCCCGGCGGGCCGTTGGCGGTGGACTTCGACGCCGTCGACTTCGCCTACCGGGACGATGCCGACGAGATCGTGCTCGAAGACCTCGACCTCGACCTGGCGCCGGGCCGGCACCTCGGGATCCTGGGCCGCACCGGGTCCGGCAAGTCGACCCTGGCCCGGCTGCTCACCCGGCTCTACGACCCGGTTACCGGCGTGATCCGCATCGGAGGCATCGACCTCCGCGAGGTCGAGCGCGAGGACCGCCGCGCCCGCATCGGGATGGTCACCCAGGAGGTGCAGCTGTTCCGCGCTTCGATTCGGGAGAACCTGACGTTCTTCGATTCCGCGGTGAGCGACGAGGAACTCTGGCGGGTGCTCGACGAGCTCGGGATCGGTGACTGGATCCGGTCGCTCCCCCGCGGTCTGGACACGATGCTCGAGTCGGGATCCGGAGGGGTGTCGGCGGGCCAGGCCCAGCTCCTGGCGTTCGCGCGCATCTTCCTGCGGGACCCGGGACTCGTCGTGCTCGACGAGGCCTCATCGCGGCTCGATCCCGCCACCGAGATGCTCATCGAGCGGGCGGTGGACCGCCTGCTCGCCCAACGCACCGGGGTGATCATCGCCCATCGGCTTGCCACGGTGGAGCGCGCCGACGACATCCTGATCCTGGAGCGGGGGCGGATGGTCGAGTACGGCCCGCGGGAGGCGCTCGCCGCCGACCCGAAGTCTCGATTTGCGTTGCTCCTGCGCACCGGCATGGAGGAGTTGCTGGCATGACGAAAACCAAGATCGACACCACCGGGGTACCCACCGCCCGGCTGGGGTGGGGGTTGATCACCCAGCACAAGCTGCGCTATGCCATCAACGTGCTCATGTGGGCGTCGATGTGGGTGATGCCGGTGATTCCGGCGGTCATCACCCGCATCTTCTTCGACTCGCTCACCGGCGACACCGCAGACGCCCCGCCTATCGCCCTGCTGGTGGCGATCACCATCGCCTACGCCATCGGCCGGATCACGTTCGTGATCGTGGCGATGTGGAACGACGTCCACCTCATGTTCCGGGTGGGAACCCTGCTGCGCCGCAACATGTTGGAGCGCATCTTCGAACTACCCGGGGCCCAGTCGATGAAGGAGTCGCCCGGCGACGCCATCAGCCGGTTCCGCGACGACGTCGACGAGAACGTCGAGTCGTTCTCGTGGACCGTGGACATGGTGGGGCTGACCGTGTTCGCAGTCATCGCCATCTCGATGCTGGTCTCCATCGACGGCTTCTTCACCCTGGTCGTATTCGGGCCGACGGTGGTCGTGGTCTATCTCGCCGCCGCCGCCAGGCATCGGGTCAAGCGGTACCGCGAGGCGGCCCGGGTCGCCACCGGAAGGGTGACCGAGGCGCTGGGAGAGACTTTCGGTTCGGTGCAGGCCATCAAGGTCGCCGGAGCGGAGCGGTCGATGGTGCGTCACTTCCGTCGCCTCAGCGACGAGCGGCGCGTCGTGGCGGTCAAGGACAAGGTCCTCGAGGCGATGCTCGAGTCGCTGTTCTGGAACACCGTCAGCATCGGAACCGGAATCGTCCTGGTGGTGGCGGCGTCGGCGATGCGCAGCGGCGAGTTCACCGTCGGCGAATTCGCCCTGTTCGTGTACTTCGTCGGGTTTGTCACCGACTCGGTGTTCTTCCTGGGGATGTTCATCGCCCGCTACCAGCAGGCCAGTGTGTCGTTCGCCCGAATGCTCACCCTGATGGGTGACGCTCCCCCACTCCGGTTGGTGGAGCATCAGAACCTGCAGCTCACCGGGGAACTCGCCGCGCCCGCAGTGGTGCCGCCCCATCTGGCGCCTCTGGAACTCCTCGAGGTGGCTGGACTCACCTTCCACTACCCGGAAACCACCGACGGCATCGACGACGTGTCGTTCGTCGTGCCCGCCGGATCGTTCACCGTGATCACCGGCCGGGTGGGTTCGGGAAAGACCACGCTGTTGCGCGCCATTCTCGGACTGGTGCGGGCCGACTCCGGTGAAGTCCGGTGGAACGGCGAGGCGATCACCGAACCCGACCGCTTCTTCGTTCCCCCGCGATCCGCCTACACCCCGCAGGTGCCGCGGCTGTTCTCGATGAGCCTCATGGAGAACCTGCTCATGGGCCGCACCGATCCGGGCGAGGTGGTGGCGGAGGCCGTCGACGCCGCAGTGATGACCCCGGACGTGTCGGAGATGCCACATGGTCTCGACACCATGGTGGGACCGCTCGGGGTTCGGCTGTCCGGCGGGCAGATTCAGCGCTCGGCCACGGCGCGCATGTTCGTGCGACGCCCCGACCTCCTGGTGTTCGACGACGTCTCCAGCGCCCTCGACGTCGAAACCGAACGCATCCTGTGGGAACGGTTGTTCCGGGACCGTTCCGGAGTCACCAGCCTCGTGGTGTCGCATCGCCATCCGGCGCTGCAGCGCGCCGACCAGATCGTGGTCATGGATCGGGGACGGGTGGCGGCAGTGGGCCGGCTCGACGAGCTGCTCGCCACCAGCCCCGAGTTCCAGGCGCTCTGGGCTGAGGGGTAGGCGGCGGCGCAGCCGCCGCCGTTGCCCGACACCCGACACCCGACACCCGACACCCGACACCCGAATGACTTCCTATCGGGGATCGGTTGCAGGCATCCGGCATCCGGCCTCCGGCATCCGGCCTCCGGCATCCGGCATCCGGTATCTGCCATCTGCCGTCTCCCGACGCGTTAGCGTCGGGCTCCATGCCCACGTTCCTCGTGAAGAATGCCGCGGTTCTGGTGACCATGGACGGTACGCGGCGCGAGATTTCCCACGGCGGGCTGTTCGCCCGGGATGGGGTCATCGAGCAGATCGGGCCGACCGCGGAATTGCCCCGCAGTGCCGACGACGTGCTGGATGCTTCCGGCCACCTGGTGCTGCCGGGTCTGGTCAACACCCACCACCATCTCTACCAATCGCTGACCCGGGTGGTCCCCGGCGCCCAGGACGCCGGGTTGTTCGAGTGGCTGCGCACGCTCTATCCGATCTGGGCGCGGCTCACCCCAGAGGCGGTGCGGGTGGCGACCACGGTGGGTCTGCTCGAACTGGCACACTCGGGCTGCACCACCGCCTTTGACCACCAGTACCTGTGGCCCAACGGGTCACGAATCGACGACCAGTTCGCCGCCGCCGCCGAAGTCGGCACCCGTTTCCACGCCTCGCGGGGCTCGATGAGCCTTTCGGAGAAGGATGGTGGACTCCCTCCCGACTCAGTGGTCGAAACCCCCGATGCGATCCTCGAGGACACCGCCCGAGCGATCGACACCTTCCACGACCCCTCCCGGGGTGCGATGCGGCGGGTGGTGGTCGCCCCCTGTTCGCCCTTCAGCGTGACGCCGGAACTGATGCGCGACTCGGCCGTGCTGGCGCGCCAGCGGGGGGTGCGGCTCCAAACCCACCATGCCGAGTCAGTCGATGAGGAGCGCTTCACGATGGAGCAGTTCGGCAAGCGTCCCGTCGAGTACGCCGCAGACCTCGGGTGGCTCGGTAGTGACGTCTGGCTGGCACATGCCGTGTTCGTGTCCCCGGCCGAAGTGGCACGGTTCGCCGCCACCGGGACCGGGGTGGCGCACTGCCCCACCTCGAACATGCGGCTCGCCTCGGGGATCGCCCCGGTGCGCCGCTATCTCGATGCCGGGGTGCCGGTGGGACTCGGCGTGGATGGCTCGGCGAGCAACGATGGCGGGAACCTCCTCGCCGAAGCCCGCCAGGCCCTGCTTCTCGGCCGGCTGGCGGCATCGCCGGCGTTGGAGGGGGGACCGCAGATGGCGGTGCGCACCGCCCTCGAGATGGCCACCCGGGGCGGTGCCGCCGTCCTGGGACGCGACGACATCGGCTACCTCGAAGTTGGCAAGCAGGCCGACCTGTTCACCCTGGAGATCGATCGCATCGAATACGCCGGTGCCCAACACGATCTGGTGGCCGCCGCCTTGCTGGCGGCCCCGACTCCGGCCCACGACGTCGTCGTCGCCGGACGCCGGGTGATCGACCATGGCCACCACGTCACCATCGACGAACCGTCCGTGATCGAGCGGCACAACGAAATCGCTGCAGCGATGCTGGCATGAGGCGGTTCTGGCGATTCTTGATGGGTCTGGGTCGCTGGGGTGTGGTCGGCGAAGTGCCCCCGATCAGGAAGATGGTGATCATCGGGGCGCCCCACACCTCCAACTGGGACTTCGTGATCGCCATGCTGGCGGCCCGAGCCCTCGGCGTGCGGATTCGCTTCCTGGGAAAGCACACGCTGTTCCGGGCGCCATTCGGATGGTTCTTTCGCATGCTCGGCGGCATCCCGGTCGACCGCAGCCGGCCGGGGGGGATCATCGGTCAGATCACAGCCAAGTTCGACAGCAGCGACGACCTGGTGCTGGCGCTCGCCCCCGAGGGCACCCGGAGCCACCAGCCCTATTGGCGGTCAGGGTTCTACGAGATCGCTCGCACCGCCGGAGTACCCGTCGTCCTTGCCGCCCTCGACGCCGGAACCCGCCGGGTGCGGATCGGTCCCACCATCGAGACCACGGGTGACGTCACCGCCGACATGGATCGCATCCGGGAGTACTACCTCCCGTTTCGCGGCGTTCGACCGGAGAAAGCGGGACGGGTGCGTTTGCGAGCCGAGGAAAGCTGAGAGTTTGGATTTAAAAGGGGAGAGCCGAGCCGCCCCCGGATCACAGCCGGGGGCGGCCCTCAACTACCGGTGGTCAGGTGCTGCCCAGCTTGAGGTCACCGATGGTGTTGTCCTGGTAGGCGATCACGGGGTTGCCGGAGGCATCCAAGACCAGCGAGGCATACCCGCCGACGGAGTCGACCACCCGGATGGTCTCGTCGCCGCCGTCGCAGTTGGCATCGTTGCAGTGCGCCAGCTTCAACTGGAAATTGGTGAAGTCGTAGTGGGCGATCACCGGGTTGCCAGCGGCGTCGAGGACCAGCGAGGCGGAGTGGCCGACGTCGCCGTCGGTGTCGACCACCCGGATGGTCTCGTTGCCGCCGTCGCAGTTGGCGTCGTTGCAGTGCGCCAGCGTTAACTGGGTGTTGGTGGCGTCCTGGTAGGCGATCACCGGGTTGCCGGCGGCGTCGAGTACCAGCGAGGCGTAGTAGCCGACGTTGCCGGTGGTGTGGACCACCCTGATGGTCTCGTTGCCGCCGTCGCAGGCGGTGTCGTTGCAGTGCGCCAGCTTCAACTGTTCGTTGGTGGCGTCGTAGTAGGCGATCACGGGACTGCCGGCGGCAACCAAGACAAGCGAGGGGAGGCAACC
>CAYTTU010000211.1:0-3992 GCA_964440905.1 uncultured Acidimicrobiia bacterium
CGTACCAACGAGGGTGCGTTTCTTCCCGGAGCGGGGCGCTTCATCACCGCCGACGGAGTGGTGGTGGCCGAGGACGCGCCCGACGGTTCGCGCCGTTATCCGTTCGAGGATCGCTATGCCCACCTGATCGGATACGCCGCGCATGCCGGCCGACGCGGCCTTGAGGAGTCGCGCTTCGCCGCCTTGCGGTTGCGCGCCGATCAGTCCATCACCGACTGGCTTCTCGGACTCGGATCGGCCGAGGGGCGGGTGCCCGATGACGTCGTCCTCACGATTCTCGACCCGTTGCAGCGCGCCGCACAACAGGGTCTGGGATCCGATACCGGCGCCGTGGTGCTCATAGACCTGTCCACCGGCGCGGTGCTCGCGTATGCGTCGTCGCCCTCCTACGACCCCAACCGGGTGGTGGCAGGGAGCCTCGACCCGGCAGACGCGGTCGAACGGGTGCTCGATCGAGTCGCCGATCGGGTGTTGCCCCCCGGATCCACTTTCAAAGTCCTGGTGGCCGCGGCAGCCCTCGAAGCGGGCGCGGATCCCACGACCGCGTTCCCCGACACCGAGGAATACCTGGCACCAGAGGCAGGATCGCCCATCGGGAACGCCGGCGGCGGGTTTTGCAACGGCGGCGACGACCTCACACTGGCAAGAGCCCTCACCGTTTCCTGCAACGTTGTGTTCGCCCGGCTGGCGGTGACGCTCGGGGGCCGTTCGGTGGTCGCCGCCGCCCGGACTGCCGGATTCGACGCCGCCATTCCCTGGGAGACCGGGGCGGTGCGCTCATCGGTGGGATCGGCGGCATTGCTCTCCTCGGATCCCGGCGCCCTCGCCCAGACTGGGATCGGCGAGCGCGACGTGCGCGCCACCCCGTTGCTGATGGCACTGATCGCTGCCGCAGTAGGAAACGACGGCGTCGCCATGCGCCCCTATGTGGTCGATCGCATCGCCACTGCGGACGGGGAGACCGTGCGCAGCACCGATCCGGGCTCGCTGACGCGCATGTTCTCCGCCAACGTTGCCGCCGAGTTGCTCGAGATGATGCGGGCGGTGGTGACCGATGGCACCGGAGGCGCCGCCGCGGTCGACGGGCTGGTCGTGGCGGGAAAGACCGGGACCGCCGAGGGCTCCGGTGGACCGCACGCGTGGTTCATCGGCGTCGCCGGTGAGGATGAACCCGAGGTGGCTATCGCGGTGCTGGTGGAGTCGGCTGGATCGGGCGGTCGGGTGGCGGCGCCGATTGCGCGGCGAGTCTTCGAGGCATGGCGGGATCGGTAGTCACCAGTCCCCAGTCACCTGAGAGGTCCCTAGTCACCAGTCACTAGTGATCACACCTCTGGCTCTCCGCACGGGCCAATGCCTCGATTCTGGCTGACGACTGACGACTGACGACTGAGGACTCAGTGGGCCGTAAGGCCTTCCGCACACCCCGGTTACCATCATCCGTCGTGGATTCTGAGCGTGTTCTTTCCGGGCGTTATGCCCTGACGTCCCACATCGCCCGAGGTGGGATGGCCGACGTCTATATGGCCGTCGATCGGCGCTTGGGACGCAATGTGGCGGTGAAGATCCTCCACAGCGAGTACGCCGCCAGCGATGCCTTCGTCGAGCGGTTTCGGCGCGAGGCCCAAGCCGCAGCCAACTTGACCCACTCCGGAGTGGTGGGGATCCACGACTGGGGCGAGGACGACGGCACCTACTTCATGATCATGGAGCTGATCCAGGGTCAGAATCTGCGCGACGTCCTGCGTAGTGAGGGAGTACTCAAGCCCCGCAAGGTGGCCCAGATCGCGTTCGAGGTGGCCGCCGCCCTGTCTGCCGCCCATGCACAGGGACTGGTGCACCGCGACATCAAGCCGGCCAACATCCTTATCACTCCGACGGGCACCGTGAAGGTCGCCGACTTCGGCATCGCCCGGGCCTTCGACGACTCCGAGCAACTCACTCGTACCGGATCGGTGATCGGAACCGCAACCTACTTCAGCCCGGAGCAGGCCCAGGGCCATATTGCCGATGCTCGCAGCGATCTCTACTCGCTGGGCGTGGTTATGTATGAGTTGCTCACCGGGGCGCCGCCCTTTACCGGGGAGACCCCGGTGGCCATCGCCTACCAGCACGTGCGGGAGCAGCCCCAACCACCCACGTGGCACAACCCTGACATCCCCCTCGGGTTGGAAGCGGTCGTCATGAAGGCGATGGAGAAGAATCCTGACGATCGCTACGAGAGCGCCGCCGACATGGCCGACGATCTCAAGAGGGTGCTCGCCGGCCAGGTGCCCCTCGCTGCCCATGACGACGAGGCCGCCACCCGGATCCTCTCCGCCACACCGCAGCCCCCGGCGTACGACGACCCCTACGCACCACTCCCTCCGCCGCGTCGCGGTGCGGCCGCGGGACGCAGCGGAGGTGGAGGCGGTCGTACGGACCGGACCACAATCATCGTGGGAGTCATCGCCGCCGCGGTCCTTCTCGGACTCGGCCTGATGCTGCTGATCCGTCTCCTCGGATCGGCCACCCCGGATGGCACCATCACCATCCCCGAGGTGCGCGGCATGGAGCTCGCGGTGGCGCGCTCCGAGCTTGACGCCGCCGGACTGACCCGATCCGGCGAACAGGTCGTGGCCGACGACGAGGTCCCTCTTGGCCTCGCCGCCGGAACCGATCCGGCTGCCGGCGAGCGTGTCGAGTCCGGCACCGAGGTGATCCTGCTCGTATCGGGTGGCGTGGCCGACATCCCGGTGCCGCGGGTCATCGAGTTCATCCTGGACGACGCTCGTTCCGCCATCGAGAGCGTCGGACTCGAGGTGGGCAATGTCACCTATGAGGTGTCGACCGTCATCCCGGAAGGGAGCGTGATCGCCCAAGCCCCCGAACCAGGAGTCCTGGTCGCCGGAGGCACCGATGTCGATCTCGTGGTCTCGGCGGGCGCCGATGCGCTGGTGGTGCCGGATGTGGCGGGACGCACCGAGTCCCAGGCGCTGTTTGCGCTCACCGAGGCCGGGTTTGATTCGAGCCAGATCGTCATCGAGCGTCGGCCCAGCGGCGATATCGAGGAGGGTTTCGTCATCGAGACCTCACCACCTGCAGGGGAGGTGCTCGCCCCCGGCGGCACACTGGTACTGGTGGTGAGCCTCGGTGCCACCCCGGCGGTGGTGCCCAATGTCGTTGGCATGACTCCCGAAGAGGCTCAGGGGCGACTCGAGGACTTCGGATTCGAGGTCGCCTTCGACGAGGACGTGGAACTCGCGTGGGACGATCCCCTCCATGGAAAGGTCGCCGAGCAGGATCCTCCCGCCGGCCAGACGCTCGAATTCGGAGCGACGGTCACGTTGCGCATTGGACGCGCCGCCACGCAGGTGGCTGTTCCCGCAGTGGTCGGAGACACTGAGGCGGCGGCGCGGACGGAGATCGAGGCCGCCGGCCTGGTGTTCGCCAAGGGGGGAGACACTCTGCTGCCGCCGGGAGACTCCAACATCGGACGGGTGGTCAGTCAGGATCCGACTGCCGGGTCGACTCGCGATCTCGGCACCACGGTGACCGTGAGCGTCGGCATCGAGGGGGCGGTGGTGCCAGACCTGTTCACCGGGGGCACCGAGGGCTGCCCCAACGCCGTCAGTCAGTCGACGGCGCAGAGCAGGATCGGCGCCGCCAACCTCACCATGACCACCACCGCGCCGGCGGACGAATACGGCTACTCGACCATTCCCGGGCAAAACACCCACGCCTGCGAAGGACGGACCGTCGAGCAGAGTCCGCCCCCGGGGACCCTGGTTCCCAAGAACACCCCGGTAACGGTGACGTTCGACATCGTGCGCGCCCCGCAGGACTTCGAGATCTACGGCCTACCGCCGAGCGATCCCACTCCGGGAGTGGAGGATGCCATCGAGCGCTTCCCGCGATTCACTCTGATGGCCAACACCACCGACGGTGGCGTCTGTTACGACCCCGATCCGACCTACACCGGCAAGATTCGCATGATCAGCCCGCTTCCCACCCTC
>CAYTTU010000212.1:0-6702 GCA_964440905.1 uncultured Acidimicrobiia bacterium
TGAACCCGAGCCGCAGCGCGGCGTCCCGGGACCGCTGATTGAGGGCATCGCACTTCCACTCCATGCGCCGGCAGGCCAGGTGGTCGAACCCCTCGGAGAGCATCAGGTAGGCGGTCTCGGTGTTGGCGGTGGTGCGCTGCGCCGCCGGCACGTACCAGATGTGTCCGATCTCGGCGCGCCGCGCCACGGGGTCGCGGCTCATGAGGGCCGCCATGCCCACCGGACTGCCCTGCCAGCACACCATCCACCAATACGGGTCCGTGGACTCGACTCGTTCGGCGATCCACGCGCCGAGCGCCGCGGCGTCGGGCCACGGCCCGTAGCCCAGGTAGGTCCACACCGCCTCGGCGCCGGGCGATCCATGGGTGGCGGGATACAGCACCGCGGCATCGGCGGGATCAGGGCGGCGCAGCGTGACCTCGTGCCCAACGATCTCGGGCCGAGGAGACCCGGAGCCGTCGGCCCCTGCCACTTCGTCTCCCACCGGAAGGCTCACCGTGCGATCACCCCACGCAGCCTGCCGGCGTGATCCACCACCGGGACGGGATCCAGCTCGGCGGGCAGCTCGGCCAGTACATCCAGCGCGGCGTCGTCGCGCACCGCGATCGGCTCGTCCATCACCGACCCCACCACCGACCCCCGGTCGGCACGCTCCACGGCGCGGCGATGCACCACTCCGACGAGGCGGCCATCCTCGACGACCGGGGCGCTCGGTGCGGTTAGCAACCGCCGCGCCTCTGCGGCAGGCATCCCGGGACCGAAGGCGAGCGGTTCGGTCATCACCTGGAAGCACCGGGTCGGGGCGCGGCGCACCACGACGGCGCCGGCAGGCGCCTTGACGACGAGCCGCCGACCCGGACCGAAGAACTGCCGCTGCAACCACGAGCCGCCGGGAGCACCGACCACCACGAGGGTGCCTCCGGGGAGGCCGGCCACCAGCTCGCGGGCGCTGTCGGCGCGCACCACTTTGGCGGGGAGACCCGGCGCCGCCACGCTCACCTCGGCGAGCGCCGCCTCGGCTGCAGTGTCTTCGCCGGGCGATCGCGATCCCGAAGCTAGGGATGCCGTCACCTCGAGGTGCGAACCAAGGCGCTCGGCGACCGCCGCAGCGAGGATCGAGTGGGGACCACCGCCGACTGCGGCGACGATCCCGCTCACCGTTTCGGGCCGGAACCCGTGGGGCACGGCGAGGCTGACCAGCGAGAACGAGGTCACCTTGCGCGCCACCAAAAGGTCGGTGCGCTGGCGCAGGCAGGCAGCGCGTAGATCGCCTTCCACCGGGCCAGCTTCTCCCAGCGCCGGGGCCAGCTCACGGCAACCGTCGCCCCGGGTCCACAGCACCCGCCACCCGCGGTCAAGAACCGTCACGGGTCACTCCGGGGTCGTGCAGACAGCCCTCCGGGGGAAACGATGGGCACGGCGCTCAACCTAGCCTCGGGCCGAACCGAGCGCCGCCGCACCCCGAGTCAGTAGATCTACGAACACCGCTTCGTCGACGATCGGAATCCCCAGCTCATTGGCGCGGTCGATCTTGGCTGCCCCGGGGGCGTCGCCGGCAACTACGGCGGTCGAGCGCGCCGAGACGGCGGAGGTGACTTTGCCGCCGCGCTCCTCCACGGCCGACTTGGCGCCGTCGCGGGAGAATCCGCCAAGGGTGCCGGTGATGACCACAGTCAGTCCGGAGAGCAGGCCACCGTCCACACCGGCGGGACCCTCCTCCACCAGATCTACCCCCCCGGCGCCAAGGCGCGCCACCAGTTTGCGATTCGCCGGATCGGAGCACCACGATCGCACCGACTGGACGATCTCCGGCCCGACCCCGCCGATGCTGCCGATCTCATCCGGGGTGGCGTCGAGCAGGGCGGGCAGCGAGCGGAATCGTCGCGCCAGAACGCGGGCCACGGTCCCTCCGACCAACGGAATCCCGAGTGCGGTTATGACCCGGGCGAGCGGACGATGCCTGGCTGCCTCGATCGAGTCCGTGAGCTTGCGGACCGACACCTCACCCCAGCCCTCCCGTTCCAGCAAACGGTCGAGGTCGAGAGTGAAGATGTCTGCCGGATCGCGCACCCAGCCCTCCGCCAGCAGGAAGTCGATGGTCTTCCAGCCAAGCCCCTCGATATCCATGCCGCCCCTGCCGGCGAAGTGGAACAGGTATTCGCGGAGCCGAACCGGGCACGAGAACCCGCCGGTGCAACGCGCCACCGCCTCGCCGTCGTTGCGGACGATGGGGTTGCCGCAGAAGGGGCACTTCGCCGGCATGCGCCACTTCTTCTCCTTGCCGGTACGACGCGACACCACCGGCCCCACCACCTCGGGAATCACATCGCCGGCCCGTCGCACCACAACGACATCGCCGATGCGCAGGTCTTTGCGAGCGACCTCGTCCTGGTTGTGCAGCGTGGCGTTGGTGACGGTGGCGCCGCCAACGAACACCGGCTCGAGCACCGCGTAAGGCGTGACCGCCCCGGTCCGACCCACGTTCACCTCGATCGACCGCAGCCGAGTGGTGCGCTCCTCGGGCGGGAACTTGTACGCCACCGCCCAGCGTGGCGACTTGGAGGTGAACCCCAGCTCGCCTTGCTCGGCGAGCGAGTCCACCTTGATAACGACACCATCGGTCTGGTACCCGAGCTCGTGCCGGCGCTCCTGAGCACGTTCGACGTAGGCGACGACGGCACCGAGGTCGGGGCAGTGCTCCGACCTCGGGTTCACCGGGAAGCCGCACTCCCGCAGCCATTCCAGACTCTCGGTGTGGCTGGCGAATCGCAGCCGACCCTCGAGAAATCCCACCTGGTAAGTCCAAAGGGAGAGGCGGCGGGCGGCGGTCATCGCAGGATCCTTCTGGCGCACCGCTCCGGCGGCGGCATTGCGCGGATTGACGAAGGCGCGCTCCCCCGCCTCCTGCTGGGTCCGGTTGAGCTCGGCGAAGGCGGCGTCACCCATGTAGACCTCGCCGCGCACCTCAACCACATCGGGGATGCGATCGCCGAACAGCACCATCGGGAGCTGACCCAGGGTGCGCAGGTTCGGCGTCACGTCCTCACCGGTGGCCCCATCCCCCCGGGTGGCTCCGCGCACGTAGCGGCCCTTCTCATAAGTCAGGGAGATGGCGATCCCGTCGATCTTCAACTCGCAGGCGTAACCACCCTCGGGGGCATGTCCCAGGCTGCGACGCAATCGGGTCTCCCAGGCGGCCAGATCCCCCTCCGATTCGGCGTTGTCGAGGGAGAACATCCGTTGACGGTGCGCCGCTGGCGCGAAGAGGCCGATGGGAGGCGCTCCCACCCGTCGGGTGGGGGAGTCGTCGGTGATCAGGTCGGGGTTGGCTTCCTCGAGGGCCTCGAGCTCCCGATATAGCGCGTCATAGTCGGCGTCGGTGATCTCGGGATCGTCGAGCACGTGATACCGGTGCAGGTGATAGCGGAGCAGTCGGCGCAGCTCCTCGGCCCGCCGCGCCGTCATGCGGCCACCGTTGCCGTGATGGTGCCACCGCCGAGCACCACATCCCCGCGATAGAACACGGCTGCCTGTCCGGGAGCGACCGCCTCCTGTGGCTCGCCGAACCGGACCCGCCATGCCGCGTCCTCGGCTGCGATCGCGGCGGGAACGGCGCGACTGCGGTAGCGCACCTTCACCTCGACATCGACTCCGGGCGGCGCCAGCCCGTCGACGAAGGACACCCCCGACACCAGGCACTCGCGTACCGCCAGCGCCTCCCGGGGGCCGATCCGCACCGTCGCCGTGGCCGGGTCGATCCCGATCACAAAGCGCGGCTCCCCCGTGGCCAGTCCCAGCCCGCGGCGCTGGCCCACGGTGAAACCGGCCACTCCCTCGTGGGTCCCCACCACGGCACCGCCGGCGTCGACCATCACCCCGGGACGGCGGATCTCAGGAAGGCGGTCGCCCAGGAAGCGGCGGTAGTCGCCGGAGACAAAGCACAGGTCCTGGCTGTCGGGCTTGGCGGCGGTCCCGAGCCCGAGACGAGCGGCGTGACCCCGCACCTCGTCCTTGGTGAACTCCCCGATGGGGAACCGCACTCGCTCCAGATCGGCCGAAGTAAGCATGTGGAGCACGTATGACTGATCCTTGCCCCGATCCACGGCACGCAGCAGCACCGACCGGCCGGCGCGCTCCCCGATGCGGGCGTAATGCCCGGTGACCAGGACGTCGCATCCCAGGGGACGGACCCGGTCCATCAGGGCGCCGAAGCGGACCCGGCGATTGCACTCCACGCAGGGGTTGGGGGTGATCCCGGCGGCGTACCCGGCGACGAACCGATCGACGACGTCGGCGGTGAACTGGGCCGAGTGATCGAGGACGTAATGGGGCACCCCGAGGCGCGCCGCAACCTTGCGGGCATCCTCGGAGTCGGCGACGGTGCAACACCCCGCGGTAGGCAGGCTCCCGTCGGCAGCCACCCACTGCTTCAGGGTGACGCCGATCACCTCGTGCCCCGCCTCGAGCATCAATGCCGCGGCGACGCTGCTGTCCACTCCGCCCGACATCGCCACCAGAGCCCTCATCGCAGCGCCCGCACCGCCGTGACCACCAGAGCCGCGGCTCGGACGCCGGTCTCGGGCGGGGTGTCCCATCCGAAGGTGAAGCGCACGCACTCTCGCGCCGCACCAGGTGTCATCCCCATCGCGTCGAGTACGTGCGAGGTCGTCATGGCGCCGCTGTGGCAGGCGGAACCCGCCGAGGCGGCCACTCCGAGTGCATCGAGACGGATCAAGAGGGTCTCGGCGTCGATCCCGGGAAAGCGCAGATGGCTGTGCTGGACCAGGCGGTCGGCCTTCGATGCCGTGAACACGACGTCCGGCACCGCCGCGGCGAGGTGCTCCTCGAAACGCCGGCGGCCGTCGGCGGTGTCCTCGGCGAGGCGCTTGCGATCGGCCGCGGCCGCCTCGATGGCGGCGGCCGCACCGACGATGCCGGCGATGTTCGGGGTGCCGCTGCGCCTACCCAGCTCCTGGCCGGCGCCGTGCACCACAGGCTCCAAAGCGATACCGGAACGCATCGCCAGCACCCCGACACCCTGGGGACCGCCGAGCTTGTGGGCGGAGAGGGTCACCAGATCGGCAGTGAGATCGTCGAGTCCGCAGGGTCGAGACACCGCCGCCTGCACTGCATCGCTGTGCACCAGGACGCCGCGGCCCCTGATGGCCGCGGCGATCGCCTGCACCGGCTGCACCACCCCGGTCTCGTTGTTGGCGGCCATCACCGAGATCACCGCGGTTTCGGGCGCGACGGAGTCCGCCACTCTCTCCGGGTCGACCACTCCGTCGGCGTCGACCGGGACCACGCTCACCGGGCATCCCAACCCCTCGAGGTGACGCGCCGTGGCGAGGACCGCCTCATGCTCGACCGCGCTGACCACCACCCCACCGCGACCTCCGCCGGCAAGAGCCGGTCCGGCGACCGCGAGATTGGCGGCCTCGGTTCCTCCGCCGGTGAATACCACGTCTCCCGGGCGAGCCCCCAGAACCGCAGCCACCCGTTCCCGAGACTCCTCGAGGGCGTTGCGGGCGCGCCGCGACACCTCGTGGAGCCCTGACGGATTGCCGAACCCGCCGTCGAGCCACGGGGCCATGGCGAGGCGCGCATCGGGGCGCATCGGAGTGGTGGCGGCGTGGTCGAGGTAGAGCACGGGGCCAGTATGCCGACCGGTGCCGACGAAGCGAGTCCTCAGCCCCCGGGGTCCTGGCGGCGCCCGACAACCGTCTCCTCGAGAAAGCCGGACAATGCCGCCTCGTAGCCCTCCGGGTCCAGGTTCCACGCCTCCCCGGGTCCGGCGCCAGCGACCACCACCAGCGTCGCATCGCGGGCTGCTGCCACGAAGTCCCGGCTCGAGTCCAGTCCGAAACGCACATCGCGGTCGCCGTGGAACACCAGGATCGGCCGGTCCTGGTGGACCGCCCCCGCTACGTGGTCGAGAACAGTCCAGTCCACCCCGTACCGGAACGTCGCCGCCGCCTTGGCCCACCCGATGAGAAATCCCGGAACGTGATCGGCGGCGAGACGCCGATCGGTGTCCGCCGCAGGGTCGAGCAGCGGCGCATCGAGCACCAGGGCCGCGGTGACCCGGTCGTAGCGTTCCGCGGCGGTGGCGAGCAGTACCGCCGACGCCCCGGCGCCGGACCCGAAGAGCACCACCTCTGCGGCACCCGAGTCGAGGGCGAAGTCCACCGCCACCGCCACCTGGCGCCATCGCTCCGTGCCCAGGTCGGAACGGTCCCCGGTGCCGCCGTCGTCGCCCTCCAGTGCGGGCACCACCACGGGAAGGCCAAGGCGATGCAACTCGGGCAGCACCCGCAGGGATTCGGTGCGATCGGCCCCGAAGTCGTGCACGAACACCACCCAGGTGTCGTCGGATCCGCTGACCACCCAGGCGGGCATGTCGCCGCCGGGTCCCTCGAGGATCACCTCGAGGAATGGAACGCCGCGCTCCGTCGGGTCCGCCCCGTAGACCGTGCGGCTCACCCGGACCACCGTCCCCGGATCGCCGAAGGCGCCGACCACGGTGCGCTTCACACCAACCGAATCGATCGATCGGATGTCCCCCACCACCACCGATCCGGACTCTCCCACCAGGCCCCACACGCCAGGGCGGGTCGTGGTCGCCCCGGCCGCGACGGTGATCGCCCCCGGCTCGATGGCGAGGACCTCCATCCCCGGCGCTGGCTGCGGGGCGCTCAAGAG
>CAYTTU010000213.1:0-6587 GCA_964440905.1 uncultured Acidimicrobiia bacterium
AGCACTTCCACCTCATCCCGCCGCAGCCGGACCCCGAGCCGTGGATCCTGGAGCACGTCGCCCGCAACTCGCTGCACCAGACACCCCAGGGGTGGACCTGGAAGTTCGACCCTCACCTGTTCACCTATGCGCTGGTGGCGATGAACGAGCAACTGGCTGCGGTGCGGTGCCGGGTGGCGGTGCTGCGCGGCGAACACTCCGTCGTGGTGCCGGCCGACACCGCGGAGTACATGTACGAGCTGATGGGGCGAGTGTCACCGGTGGTCACCATCCCCGAGGCGCACCATCACATGCTGCTCGACCAGCCGCTGTCGTTCGTCACCGCCCTGCGGACCCTGCTGGCGGATTGGGAACACTCGGTGCCGTTTCCTAAGAGTTGAGAGTTTGGAGTTCAAAGTTCAGAGTCGGAGAATCTCCAAACTCCAAACTTCAGCGCAGCGGCTCCACGCACTCCGGGTAGTTGTTCTTCACGTCGTTCACCAGCGTCGATACCGGATGTTCGGTGAGCAGCCCATCGCCTGCAGGCACCAGCAGCGGACTCACGGCGGCGGGGTCGGTGACCTCACGATCGAGCCAGCGGTCCCATCCCGCCCGGAGAAGGATCAGCGGCATCCGATCGTGGATCGGTGCCACCAGCCCGTTCGGTGTGGTGGTGATTATCGAGCAAGTGGTGACCCGATCGCCCTCGGGCGACTTCCACGACGACCACAGACCGGCGAAGGCGAGCGGAGTGCCATCGCCATGGCGGATGAAGTGTGGGAGCTTTCCCCCCGACTCCCGCTTCTCCCACTCGTAGAAGCCGTCGGCGGGGATCAGGCAGCGCTTGCGGGCGAAGGAGTCGCGGAACACCGGACTGGTGGCCGCGGTCTCGGCGCGAGCATTGATGTGGCGCGCCGCCCCCTTGGGCTCCTTGGCGAACCATGGGATCAGGCCCCAGCGGAACGTACCCAGCCGCCGCTCCCCGTCGTGTTCGGCGACGGCGTACACCCGGTCGGTGGGGGCGACGTTCCATGAGGCGTCAAGTTGCTCGTCGAGGGCCACCACCGCCCCGAAGTGGGCGGCGTACGACTGGGCACTCTGCGCCTGTACGAAACGGCCGCACATGGGAGGATTGTCGCGCCTTCCCGAGCCGAACACCGTTCCGGCTCAAAGCTCACGGCTCAGGGCTCACGGCTTCAACGAACTCCCAGATCAGCTCGTTGGCGTTGAAGTCCTGGGTGAGTTCACCGATTAGGACGGGAGCGGCGAACTGATGCCCCTGGGGCCAGGTGTGGCCACCCCCTTGCACCACCACCAGCGTGACCTTCTGTCCCGATGCGCATTCAGAATCGCGCCGGATCGAGGACATCCCGTCGGCTTCGAGATCCGGAATGGCCTGCTCGCGGAACACCCCACACCCCAGGATGTCTGCCCAGTCGGCAACGGTGGCCTCGGCCCCGGTGACTCTCGCCTCGTTGGCCAGCCTCCCCAGGGTGCCACCTTCGAAGGGCCAATTTTCGTCGGCGGTGCCGTGGATGTGCAACACCGAGATCGGCATCGACGGGACGCACCCCGGGTTTTGGTTGGCCCCCGCCACTGCCGCCACAACGCGAACCCGGTCGGCGAGTTCGCAGCCGAGACGATGCGACATGGCGCCGCCGTTGGAAAGACCGGTGACGACGACTCGCACCTCGAGGTTGTAGAAGTCGCCGACCAGGTCGAGCATGTCACTCACGTACGCCACGTCGTCGACCGCGTCCGCGCAGGCCCGGCCCGAAACACAGTCCAGGTCCCCCGACCCTCCCGCGTTCCATGTGCGGATCGCCGCGCGGAGGATCACACCGGTTCCGTCCGGACTGAGCGTGAAGAATCCCTCCCGGTCGCCGACGTTGTCGAGACACAAGGGATTGTCGAGGTCGCCGTTTGGACAGGTCGTCCGGATACCTGCCTCGCGATTACCGCCGCCTCCGTGCAGCGAGACCACCACGGGCCAAACCGTGGCTTGGTCGTACCCGATGGGCACATGGACGTCGACCAGACGATCGGTCCAACCCGGGACCTCACAGGTGACCTTGGCGCCGGGCACGATGGGTGCACCGTCACAGCCCATCGGGGGGAGGGTCGTGGTGGTCGTGGTCGGCCGGGTGGTGCTGGTCGTTGCGGTTGTGGTGATCGTGGGGTCACCACTTCCGCCGCCGCATGCCGCCGTCATCACCACCAGGCCCGCCAGCAGGACTCGGCGCACGCTCACGCCGGGAGGGGCCGCTCCGCCATCGCTGCCGCCGCCTCATCATCGAGCATCGCCACTGCACGGCGGTACATGTCGCCGGCCTCTTCAGGGGTGTCGCCGACCGCGGTGAGTCCGATCGATCCCCACTCGGTCAGCCCCGCCATCATGTGGAACACAACACCCGTCTGGCGGTACTGGTCGAAGTGCAGCCCGTGGCGCACCACCATGTCGAACAGGTCGTCAGGTCCGAGGCCGATGTAGTCGGGAGACTCGACGTGGTCGCTGGCCACGAAGTACTTCTGCCTTCCCGACGGCGCGGTGAACACTGCGGTTTCCGGGTCGTAACTGCCATCGGTGAGGAATTGCAGTGTGAGGAACGGATGCGTGGTCCCCCCTTTGCGCAAGTTGATCTCGATGGCGTAGACCTCCCACTCGCCCTTGGCGTTGCGCACCGTGACGAAGTCGAGGGCGAAGCGCCCGATCACTCCTTCTTTGGCGAGGCGAGCACCGATCTTGGCGGCCTCCCGGGTGATCATCGCGGCATAACCGAGGTCGGCCGGGAACACGCAGCCGAGGTACGACTGTCCGCTGGGGCCACCCAGCAGCTGGTCATGAGTGGACAGGACCTCCAGCTTTCCGAGCGGCGTGATCCGGAGTTGCACGCTGGGACTCTTGAAGTCGGTCCCCTGGATGCGCTCCTCGACGATGCCGCCCCGCTCGGCCAGCTTCGCCGAGTAACCACCGAAGGTGGCTTCGGGGGCTTCGAACTGCATCGCCTCCACCGCGGTCCGTATCGCCGCCTCCTCCCCCGGACTCCCCGGGGCGGGCACCGCCGCAAGGTCGATCAGCACATTGCCCTCGCCGGAGACGCCCTCGTTGAGTTTGGCGATCACCTGGGCAATCGATGGCTTGCGTCCCCGCATGTCGGCGATCGCAGCCACCAGGTCGTCGATGCCGCGCAGGTTCTCGACGCCAAGCGGATGCGACACCCCTTCCTCGGCAAACAACCGCCGGCAGCCGCTCTTGGTCCCGAAGGGGAAGTGGCGCGGATCGGCGCCGTACATCGGGATGCCGAGGCGCACCGCCAGGTCGCGCTCCAGTTCGGTGGTGTTGTAGGGAACCATGTGCGCACGGTTGGGGTCGGGGATCAACGCCCGCAGTCGCTCCATCAGCCGGGGCCGACGCAACAGCTTGAGAGAAAGCGGATCCGGACCGCCGTCGAGCACCGCGAAGGTCGTCAGGCGCTGGCGAGCGTGGCTGGGGATCACCCCCGGCAACAGATCCAGGTAGTAGTCGATCACGGAGGGCAGGATCGGCTGCGAAGTGACGTAGATCAGCCGGGCCCTGGGCTGACGCAGCAGCAGGAGCAGGAAGAGATAGCGCTCCTCGTAAGGCTGCATCGATATGGAAGTGCCCTCGCCCACATCCAGAGTTATCGAAGGGACCACCACGATGGTCTGCGGATCCTGGTTCATCACCTGGATCGACTTCCACAGCGGAACCAGCTTCTCTTGAAGCAGTTCGAACCGCGCCTGGGCGTTGGGTGGAGTTGTGGGAAGCGAAGGGGTGTTGCTCACGGGGGCGGACGATAGTGCCGAGTCCGATACCCGACGCCCGATGCCCGATAACCGATACCCGAAACGAGACCGGAGACCGGAGACCGGAGGCCGGAGACCGGAACTCGGGAGTCGGGTGACGGGCGAAGGGTTAGGGTCGCGGAGTTCTGAACTCTGGACTCTGAACTCCGAACTCCGAACTCGCAAGGGGCGGCGCCCGACCGCTACGTCCGCCCGTCCGCCTCCCGGCCCACCACGAACCAGATGGCATGCACCGGGACCTCGCCCTTGTTGAAAAGGCGGTGCGGCAGGGTGGAGTCGAAGGCGATCGAATCACCCGGCCCGAGTTCGTGCTCCTCGAATCCGAACTGCACCCCGAGGCGGCCCGACACCACGTAGCCGTACTCCCGACCGTGATGGCGCATCAGCGACTCATCGGGCGTCGATGCTCCGCCAACCTCATATATCGCCTCGAGGAAGTCCACCGCTTCTTCGGCTTCGCCGGCAAGCTGCTCCCAGCGGACCCCGGAAGCGAGCTCCACCGTCTTGCGATTCCCGGGGTGGACCACCGGCCCGGGATGGGAGGTGCGCTCCCCGCCGCCGTTGGAGGCAGCGGCGGGGTACTGGTCGCCCCGCATCAGCCGGTCCAACGAAAGGTCGAGTTCGGTGACGATGGCGTAGAGCGTGCCCACCGAAGGTTTGGATTGGCCCGACTCGACCTGGGACACCAGGCTGGCGGACAACCCGATGCGCCGTGCCAGTTCGCGCTGACTCAGCCCGGCCTTGACCCGCTCGTCGCGCAGTCGCTCGCCGATGCCGTCCAGGTCGTGGTCGTGGTTCACCGTCGACCCCATGTTCGCGGACCGCACGCAGTCGCCGCCGACGACCTCATCACATCAGCATCCATCCGCCGTCCACGTACAGGTTGGTGCCGTTGACCGCGGTGTTCTCCAGCAGAAACACCGTGGCCCCCACCACGTCCTGCATGGTGGCGAGACGCTTGGTGGGGGTGCGGGCCACGACGGCGTCGAGCGGCTTGCCCTTCCAGTTCGGGGTATCGGAGACGATGCCGGGGTGGATGGCGTTGAACCTGATCGGGGCCAGCTCCACCACGAGGGTATTGATCAGACCGGTGATCCCGCCGTTCACGGTCGAGACGGTCGTCGATCCCGGATACGGACGATCCTTGGCTCGGCCCCCGAATAACACCACCGCGGCATCGGAGGTGAGTCTCGATATCAGGGTGTGGATCGTCTCGGTGTAGCCGACCAACTTGAGCGTCACCAGACGGGTCGCCGAAGCGATGTCGTAGTCCCGCACCGGGTTGTTGTCGCGCTCGATGGCGGCCAACACCAGGCGATCCACCGCTCCCAGCGGGGCCAGCGCCGGGGCGATCGCCATCGGTTCGGCGAGGTCGAACGCGATCCCGGAAGTCGCCCCGCCCACCTCTTTGGCGGCGACCGCGGCCCGCCCGGCGTCGCGGCCAGTGATGACCACCTTCCGCCCGGCGGCGGCGTAATGCCGCGCCACCTCCAACCCCAGGCCGGAGGTGCCGCCGACCACCAACACACTCGAATCGCTCACGGTTCCTCCTGTCGCCGGTCCCGCCTCGGGCTCCCCTCCGCGGCCGAGGTTAGCCCCACGAACCGACGGCGTGCAGTGCGGCTGTTCGTCAACCCTGAACTGCGGGCACCACACGGTCTCGGTGTGTAGTCTCGCTGCACAGTGACCCCGGTCGAGAGCATCGCCGTGATCGGAGTCGGCCGAATGGGCGCAGCCATGGCCGGCACCCTGGGACGCGCCGGGTTCCGGGTGACCGTGTGGAACCGCAACCCGGAACGGGCGCAGCAGGTGGCTGCGGCCACCGGGGCCGCGGTGTCGCCCACCCCGGCCGACGCAGCCGGCTCCACCGACCTCTCCCTCACGAGTCTGGCGGACGATGCCGCGGTCGAGGCGGTCTACCTCGGTGCTCACGGGATCGTGTCCGGGATCCGGCCGGGAGGGATCGCTCTCGACACCAGCACCATCGACCCCGAAACCGTGCAGCGGATCGGCGCCGCAGTGGACGCCGCCGGCGCCGGGTTCCTCGACTCCCCGGTGTCTGGCAGCGTCTCGACGGTGGAAAAGGGTGGCCTCACGATCATGGTCGGCGGCGACCCCGAACTCATCCCGCGGGCCCAGCCGGTGCTCGACGCCCTGGCGACGCGGGTGATTCCCGTCGGGGCGCGCGGCTCGGGGGCGGCGGCCAAGCTGGCGGTCAATTCCCTGGTGCACGGTCTCAACGTCGCGCTGTCCGAGGCGCTCGTGCTGGCGGAGCGGGCCGGCGTCGATCGCACCACTGCCTATGAGGTGTTCGCCTCCGGGGCGGCGGGGGCACCGTTCGTGCAGTACAAGCGCGCCGCCTACGAGCACCCCGAGACCACCCCGGTCGCGTTCAGCCTCGACCTGGTGGCCAAGGACCTGGAACTGATCACCGCCCTGGGCCGCCGCGTCGGTGCCCCCCAGGCCCAGGCCGAGACCGGGCTCGCCCTGGTGCGGGCGGCGGTTTCCGCCGGCATGGGCGACGCCGACCTGAGCGCCCTGGCGGTCTATCTGCGCCAACGAGCCGGATCGACCCGACCGGCGGCGACCCGTTGAACCGACCACAAGGAGCATGAGATGAAGGAGTTCCCCGTCGCCACCAGCCCGGCCCCCGGCGTCATGGGTGTGGACTGGGAGATGCGCGTCGACTTCGAGCGGTTGCGCCAGTACCGCCTCTCCCGGGTGCGCCAGCAACTCGAGGCCCACGACCTCGGCGCGGTGCTGCTCTTCGAGACCTCGAA
>CAYTTU010000214.1:0-7673 GCA_964440905.1 uncultured Acidimicrobiia bacterium
GTCCATCTTGGCGAGCTCGGCGAGACGGGCCGGTCCGAAGTCGGCGCCATCGAGATGGAACCCCCCGGTGCAGATCGACTCGACGTCGCGCCCGTAACCGAGCACCACCAACGCGCCGGTCTCCTGACGAAGAATCAGCTCGATGGCGTTGCGCAGCAGGGTGCCCGGGGCGAGGGCTCGCCTGATATCGAGGGTGTGGTCCTTGGCCGCCATGGCCAGCGCAGGCTAGTCGGGGGCGTATGAGTTCAGAGTTGAGAGAGTTTGGAGTTCAGAGTCCGCAATCCCTCACCGCGTCAACTCCAAACTCCAAACTCCAAACTCCAAACTCATGACTTCTTCAGTCCCAATTCCGCCAGCACCCGATCGATGCGGTCGTGCCCGTTGCCGCGCGGTCCCACCGCCACCTTCAGCCCGAGGCGTGCTGCCTCGGCAGCGCGGTGATCCCCGCCGACCACTGGACGGACCTCACCGGTGAGGCCGACCTCGCCCCACGCCGCCACCGAACCAACCGCGCGATCCAAGAGCGAGGAGGCCAGCGCCACCGCGACCGGCAGATCGGCACCGGGATCGCGCAGCCGCAGACCGCCGACCACGCTCACATATACATCCTGGTTCCCGAACGACAGACCGGCGTGGCGTTCCAGCACCGCAAGCACCTGGTGCACCCGCGCCGCCTCCAGTCCTTTGACCGAGCGGCGAGGCTGGGGATTCGTGGTGGTCGCCACCAGAGCCTGCACCTCGACCAGAAGCGGACGGCGTCCGTCGACCGCAGGGAACACGACACTTCCCGGCACCGCGCCGCGATGTTCCGTGGCAAGCAGTCCGGCGGGATCGGTCACCGGGCGCATGCCACCCTCCCCCATCTCGAACAGACCCACCTGGTGGGTCGGACCGAAACGGTTCTTGAGACCCCGCAACACCCGCAGACCGTGGTCGAGGTCTCCTTCGAGGTACAGCACGACGTCAACGGCATGTTCGAGCAATTTCGGACCAGCGATGCCTCCGTCCTTGGTCACATGGCCGATCAGTACGACCGGGACCCCGGTCTCCTTGGCGGCGTGGATGAGTCGCGCCGCGGTCTCTCGCACCTGGGCGACACCGCCGGCGGAACCTCCCACCTCAGCGGCCTCGACCGCCTGCACCGAGTCGACGATCAACAGGTCAGGCGCCACCTCCGCCGCCGTGGCGACGACTGTGTCCACGTCACGCTCAGCGGTGAGCAGCACCCCGGTTGAGGTGATACCGAGGCGCCGGGCACGCAGCCCGATCTGATCGAGGGACTCCTCGGCGCTGGCGAGCAGCACCTTGCCACCGGAGGCGGCGATCGACTCGGCCACCTGGAGCAGCAGGGTGGACTTGCCAACCCCGGGTTCGCCGCCGAGGAGGATCGCCGCTCCGGGAACCAGACCACCTCCCAGGACCCGGTCGACCTCGCCAATGCCCACAGGACGACGCGCCGTCTCTTCGATCCCGGTGGCGCCGACCGGTATGACGCGGGAAGTGCGGGGCCGGGATGCGGTGGGCTTGCGGTCGACGGTCGCTTCGACCAGGGCACCGTCCGTCTGGCACTGCGGACAGAAGCCCATCCACTTCGGGGTCTCAAAACCGCAGGCTTCACACCGGTACCGGGTGGCGCTCTTCACGAGGCGACCCTATCTCCTGCGAGTGACGAAAAACGCAACGACCGCGACGACCAGCGCCAGGAGCGCAATCGCTCCCAGCATCGAGGCGGTGGTCCACAGTTCTGTGGGACGGACGTCAGCGAGCATCGGAGGAGAATTTCGAATCCGTGGCACAATACCCGCCTTCATGGACGACGAGCCGATCGACGACTTCGAGGATCTCTTCGAGCCCTTCGGGCTCGAAGGCAAGCCCAGCGACGAACCCCGGCCCGTCACCCGGCGCCAAACCCCGGCCCGAGGCGCCTCCACCGTTCCGGCTGCCGGGGCCGTCGCCTGTGGGTCCTGTGGCGCCCCCAACCACGCCGACAACCGACATTGCGAGCGCTGCGGGGCCAGGCTGGCGGCCACTCAGATGCCGGTGGCCCCGCAGCCGATGCTGCGTACCACCGCCGGAGCCCGGGCCCTGATCGTCCTGGCCAGCGTCGTTCTGGGAGTCGCCCTTCTTGCCCTGGTGGTGAACCTGTTCAGCGGGGGAGGCGGCGGAACCGCCGAGACCACGGTGACGACGGGGACCACCCTGCCCACCAGCCCTATCGGGCCCCTGACACCGATCCGGATCGAGTGCACCTCGGAACTGACGTCGTTCCCCTGCGAGGCCCTGCGCGACGGTGATCCCGCCACCTCGTGGAACGCCACCGACGGTGGCATCGGGACCGAGATCACGTTCCTGTTCTCACCACCGGTGCAGATCACCGAGATGATCATTCAGAACGTCGAGGACGAGTGCCGCTTCCTGCGCAACGCCAGGATGCGGGGCATCGAGGTGTCGATCGACGACCTCACTCAGACCATCGTCAAGGAGCTCGACGACAGTCGCGATGTCCAGCGCGTCGACATCCGCAGCATCGGCACCTCCCGTCTCACGATCCGCATCACCAGCGGCTACCCGGGACAGACCTGTGACGCCCGCGAGCCCTTCCCCGAGATGGCCGCCCAGGATGTGTTCTTCTACGGGAGACCGACTCCGTAGGAGCGCGGCGGGAGGCCGGTCGCGTTCAGGACTCCGCTCGCAGACGGGCTACCCGCCACCCGCTATCCGACGCCCGCCAGAACCGGAACTCCTAGGACCGTGGTGCGCTGAGAGCGGCCGGTGTCTCTTGCGGGGAGCGGGTAGCCGGCGACGGCTGGCGGCCTGTGGCCGCCCGCCTCAGAGCTCCTCGCCCTTTTGGTACGGCTTTCCGTCGGCGGCGGGCACGCGGAGTCGCTGCCCGGCAAATATCAGGACGAGGAGCACCGTGGCAAAGGGCATGGCGTTAGGCAGCCAACCGGGTGCGGTCTCGGTGAACAGGTACCAGACCAGGAACCCTGCGGCAATACCGCCGGCGAGCAAGGCGTCCATGCGCTTACCGCGTCGGATCGACACCAAGAGTACGAGTGCCAGCCCAATCACGATCAGCAGGAGCAGGGCGTGGGTGGACCTGCCATCGAGATCGCGCAGGGCGGTCCCGTAGGGATATCCGAAGAGGAATGCCGCCACCAGGATTCCCCCGGGCCGCCAGTTGCCGAAGATCAGTGCGGCCAGCCCGATGAAACCACGGCCATTGGTCTGACCCTCGCGGTAGAAACCGGTCAACTCCATGGCGATGAAGGCACCACCGAGACCGGACAGGGCACCGCTGATGATGACGCCCTTGTACTTCTGCCAATAGATGTTTACTCCCAGGGACTCCCCCGCAACCGGGTGCTCGCCGGCGATTCGCAGGCGAAGCCCGAAGCGGGTCTTCCAGATCACCCAAGCGGATACCGGCACCAGAGCCAGGGCGAGCAGCGTGAATAGCGATACATCGGCGACGAAGCCCCGGAAGAACGAGGCGATGTCGGAGATGAAGAAGATGTCCCAGCGGTCGATCACCCCGAGGATGTCGGGAGTCTTCCAGCCAAACAGGTCGCCACCGGCGAGGAATGGCACCGTCACCTGAGTCAGACCCTGGATCGATGGCGACTGCGTGATCGACCCGCCGGAGAAGTCGGTGAACAGCTCCGAGGCGAGGAACCGAACGGTTCCAGGGGCAAGGATGTTGATGGCCACTCCGGAGACGATGTGGTCGACATTGAAGGTCACTGTGGCGATGGCGTGCACCAGGCCTCCGAGAGCACCGCCCACCAGTCCGTACACCAATCCCATCCACGGGCCACCTTGGAGGACTCCCCAGGCCCCGAACCAGGTGCCGAGCACCATCATCCCTTCGAGACCGATGTTGACCACACCGGCGCGCTCGGCGTAGAGACCGCCAAGACCGGCGAGCAGGATCGGTACGCACCAACGCAGCATGGCCCCTGAGGCATTTTGCGAGGTGAGGCGCTCCAGGCCCCCCGGCTCCAGCGCCTGGACGATGCTGAGCACCAGGATGCCGAGTGCGGTGGCGATGGCGTATCGCGCCCAACCGGGCAGTGCCCCGAACCGTTTCAGCATCACGCCACCACCCCCTGTTCGGTGGCGAGGGCTGCGGCAGCAGCCTTGGTCTCCTCACGCTGGCGATAGCGGCTGACTGCGGCGTAGGACACGACCGAGGCGAGCAGGATCGTTCCCTGCATGATCACGACGATCTCTCGGGTGGCGGACCCTGTTATTTGCAGGATCGGTGAGGACACATCCATGAAGGCAAAGAGCATCGCGCCGATCGCCACACCAACGGCGTGGTTACGCCCAAGCAGGGCCACTGCGATGCCACCAAAGCCCAGGCCAGGGAGGAAGTCGGCGTCGTAGCGGTGGTTGCGGCTGAGTATGTCGACCATGCCCACCAGCCCGGCCATCGCTCCGGAGTAGACCATCGCGATGATCACCATCCGACCGGCATTGACACCTCCGGCGCGGGCTGCACCCGGGTTGAACCCACTCACCCGAAGGTCGTAACCCGCCCGGGTGCGGTTGATAAAGACGTGGAACACGACACCGACGACGATGGCGATGACCAGCACGCTCGACAGGTGCCGCCCGCCGGTGATCTCCCTGGTGAAGATCTCGAATACCCCGTTGAGGTCAGGAAGCCGCCCGGATGCAGGAATGTATGGCGTCCCCGAGTTGGGAGTGAGCGGGCCGTCGCGCAACTCCACCGTCAGCCAGGCAAGGACCCCGGCGATGGCGATCGAGTTGAGCATGATCGTGGAGATGACCTCGTTGATCCCTCGACGCACTTTGAGCCAGCCTGCGAGTCCCGACCACGCCGCTCCCACGAGCATCGCTACCAGGAGGATCACGGTGATATGCGCAATCGCAGGAAGCACCAACTGAGCGCCGATCACCGCCGCAAAAAAGGCTGCCAATTGGTACTGACCCTCGACACCAATGTTGAAAAGGCTCATCCGGAACCCGATCGCGGCGGCGATACCGGAGATGTAGAGGGGAGTCGCCCGGTTCAGCATGTCGACGATGGTCTCGAGGCGCCCGCCGTGGCGGATCATGTCCCAGTACGCGGTCAACGGGTCGCTTCCCGACATCAGAAGGACGATCGAGGACATCACCACGGCAAACGCGATCGCTGTCAGCGGCGCGGCCAGCGCCAGCATGATGCGCCTGCCCAACTTCATGCAGCCCCCTGACCCTTGATGGCCCCGGTCATGTAGGAGCCGAGATCGCGCGGGGTTACCTTGTCAGGATCGAGTTCGGCTACGAGCTTGCCGCGCAGCATCACCACGATCGTGTCCGACATGCCGATCAACTCATCGAGATCGGCGGACACGAGCACCGTCGCCATGCCAGCGGCGCGGGCGCGGCGCAGATCCTCCCACACCTCGGCCTGAGCTCCCACGTCGATGCCTCGGGTGGGATGTGCGGCTATGAACACCTCGGGATCCGACGCCATCTCCCGCCCCACGATGAACTTTTGCTGATTACCCCCGGATAGGGCGTGGGCGTTGACCTCGATGCTGGGAGTGCGCACGTCGTACTCGCGCCGGATCTCCTCGGTACGTACCCGAGCGCCCTTGCGATCGAACCAGATGCCGCGTACGAAAGGCGGCCGGGTCTGGTGACCGAGTGCGGCGTTTTCCCACAGCGGTGCCTGGAGAACCAGACCCTCGCGCTGCCGATCCTGAGGCACATAGGCCAGGCCGGCCTCACGGCGGCGGCGCACATCCCACGAGGCGGCGTCCTCACCCTTGAACCAGATGCTGCCACTGGCAAGTGCCCGGGTCCCCACCAGGGCATCGATCAGCTCGGCCTGGCCATTCCCTTCGATCCCGGCGATTCCGAGGATCTCGCCGCGGCGCACCTCGAAGGACACGTCATCCACCAGCACGCGGTCGTCGACATCGCGCACCGTGATGTTCCGAACCGCGATGGCGACATCCTCGGTGACGGTTGACGCGCTCGTCGCCGGAGACGGGAGCTCGGAGCCCACCATTAGCTCCGCGAGATCACCGGCGGTGACATCGGCGGGCTTCACCGTGGCGACGGTCTTGCCATCCCGCAGCACCGTGATGGTGTCGGCGATGGCCAGAACCTCCTGGAGCTTGTGGTCGATGAACAGGATTGTCGAGCCAGCCTTCTTCAGGTCGCGCAGGTTGCGAAATAGCTCCTCCACCTCCTGAGGCACCAGCACCGCGGTGGGCTCGTCAAGGATGAGAGTCTTGGCGCCGCGATACAGCACCTTGATGATCTCGACCCGCTGCCGTTCGCCGACTCCCAGGTCCTCCACCAACTCGTCGGGATCCACCGTCAGGCCATATGCCCGGCTCACCTCGGCGAGGTGGGCTCGGGCCTTCTTGAAGTCGATCTGACCGAACCCCCGCATCGGCTCCGACCCGAGGATCACGTTCTCCAGGACCGTGAGCTGATCGGCGAGCATGAAGTGCTGGTGCACCATGCCGATGCCGAGGTCGATGGCATCGGAGGGCGACTTGAACTTGACCTGCTTGCCATCCACGGTCATGTGGCCCTCGTCGGGCTCGAGCATCCCGTAGAGGATCTTCATCAGGGTGGACTTGCCCGCGCCGTTTTCACCGCAGATGGCGTGGATCTCACCTGCTTCGACGGAAAGGGACACGCGGTCGTTGGCGACCACACCGGGGAACCGTTTCGAGATGCCGCTCAGTTCGATGGCCTTAGCCAACGCGGACTCCTCCGCTCCCCAGGAAAAACGAAGCGGGACTGAGCCTAGCCCAGTCCCGCTTCGCCACGCGCCGAGCGCGTGTCAATGTCCCGAGTTGGATTACACGTCCGCCGGCAGGGTCGGCACGACGATGGTCCCGTCGACGATCTGCGCCACGAAGGCCTCGATCTCGTCGACGATGTCGTCGATGAACCCACCGCTGGTCGAGTAGCCAACGCCACCGGAGGCGAGGTTGTACTCGGTCGGACCGGCGGTGAAGCTGCCCGTCAGGTGGTCGTAAATGGCGTAGAACACCGCCACGTCCACCCGCTTGATCATGGAAGTCAGGACGTACTCCTGAAGCTCGGCGTCCACGGTCAGGTACTGATCGGAGTCCACTCCGATGCCCCAGACCTTGGTACCGGTCGCCTCAGACACTTCCTTGGCGGCCACGAACATGCCGGAACCGGACAGACCGGCGGCGGCATACACGATGTCGGCGCCCTCGTCGTACATCGCCAGGGCGATCTCACGACCGGCATCCGGCGACTCGAACCCGGCGAAGTCCGGGAAGGCAGAGATGTACTGGGAGACGACCACGATGGTCGGGTCCACCGCAGCCACACCAGCGCGGAACCCGGCCTCGAACTTCTCGATCAGGCCGATGCCGCTGACACCGCCGATGAACCCGACCTGACCGGTCGTGGTCTTCAGGGCGGCAGCAACTCCAACCAGGAACGATCCCTCGTGCTCCGAGAAGACCATGCCGCGAGCGTTGTCGCAGTACGGCCCTACCGGGTCAGCAGCGAAGTTCAGCATTCCCGAGTCGGTGATGGCGAAGTCCACGTCCGGGTTGTTCTCGCAGACGGCCGGGAAGGCAGCCTCGAAGGAGAACCCGTTGCCGATGACGATGGGCGAGTTCTCGGCCTGCAGCTGCAGGTCGGTGGCACGCGACGCCGCA
>CAYTTU010000215.1:0-5684 GCA_964440905.1 uncultured Acidimicrobiia bacterium
GAGAAGCTCAGGTTCGGCCCACCCTCGACCTCGACCACCGCCACCCCCTCGGCGAGGCGCAGAGCCGTCTCCAGCGAGTCGGTCAGCCTGCGGCGCATCGAGTCCTTCTTGACGAGCCGATCGACGATCACCTCGACGGTGTGCTGGTAGTACCGGTCGAGCTTGATCTCCTCGGTGAGATCCCGCACCTCGCCGTCGATGCGAGCCCTGCTGAAGCCCTCCATCCCCAGCTCCTTGAGGAGGGACTCGTACTCCCCCTTTCGGCCCCGCACCACCGGTGCCAACACCTGGAACCGGGTGCCGTCGGTGAGCTGCAGAATCTGATCGACGATCTGCTGTGGGGTCTGGCGGGCCACCACGCGGCCGCAGTTGGGGCAATGCGGGATTCCGATGCGGGCGTAGAGCAGCCGCAGGTAGTCGTGGATCTCGGTGACCGTGCCCACCGTGGAGCGCGGGTTGCGGCTGGCGGTCTTCTGGTCGATCGAGATCGCCGGAGACAGACCCTCGATGAACTCGACGTCGGGCTTCTCCATCTGACCGAGGAACTGGCGGGCGTAGGCGGAGAGCGACTCGACGTAGCGCCGCTGCCCCTCGGCATAGATGGTGTCGAAGGCCAGAGACGACTTGCCCGACCCGGAGAGTCCGGTGAACACGATCAGACGGTTGCGCGGCAGTTCCAGCGAGATGTTCTTCAGGTTGTGCTCGCGGGCACCCCTGATGACGATGGAATCCGCAGACATCGGCCCGTCCCGGGAGAGGGCGGGCATTGTATCGCTCGCCAGAGCGTCGAATCTCATCAATGAGATTCGACGCGGTCGCCCGACTCCCGACGCCCGACACCAGACAAGAAGCACCACATCGCATCCCCGGTCTCCGGCCTCCGGTCTCCGGCGTCCGGTATGTCCCTACACTCCCCGGGGCAATGTTCAAACAGATCGGCGCCGGCGAGATCATCCTCATCCTTGCGGTGCTCCTGCTGCTCTTCGGAGCCAAGAAGCTTCCGGATCTGGCCCGGTCCCTGGGACGCTCGGCGCGCGAACTGCGCCGCGGCATGCAGGAGGACGACCCCGCCACCCCTGACACCCCGGACACCGAACCGCCTCCGCCGCCCCCTCCGAGCCTCTAGAACTCGCTACCCCGCTCCCGACTCTCGTCTCCCTCTCTGAACCGGCTCTGGCTGGAGGCTCGAGGCTGGTAGCTGGCGGCTTCCTCAGCCCGCAACCCGCGTCATCTCCCGCAGTTCCCGCTTCAGGTCCTCCACTTCGTCGCGCAGCCGGGCGGCGTACTCGAAGCGCAACTCCGAGGCGGCCTCGCGCATCTCCTCCTCCAGGCTGCGGATCAGCCGACCGAGGTCGTCGGCGGGCAGGGCCACCGGAGGACGGGCGGTTACCTCGCGCCGGCGCCGCTCCACCGCCGGGGAGTCGCGACTCTGTAGCAACTCCAGGATGTCCGACACCCGTTTGCGGATGGTCTGCGGGTCGATCCCATTCGCTTCGTTGTAGGTGACCTGGGCGGCACGCCTCCGGTTGGTCTCCGAAATGGCCTTCCGCATGGACTCGGTCACCGCATCGGCATACATGATCACCCGGCCGTCGACGTTGCGGGCAGCGCGCCCGATGGTCTGGATCAGGGAGGTCTCGGAGCGGAGGAAGCCCTCCTTGTCGGCGTCGAGGATCGCCACCAGACCCACCTCGGGCAGGTCGAGACCCTCGCGCAGCAGGTTGATCCCGACCAGCACGTCGAACTCGCCGAGGCGAAGGTCGCGCAGGATCTGAACCCGCTCCAGGGTGTCGACCTCGGAGTGCAGATAACGGGCCCGCACCCCGACCTCCAGCAGATAGTCCGTGAGGTCCTCGGCCATCTTCTTGGTGAGCGTCGTCACCAAGACCCGCTGTTCCTTCTCCGCACAGGTGCGGATCTCGGCAAGCAGGTCGTCGATCTGGCCCCGGGTGGGACGGACCACGACCTCGGGATCGACCAGGCCGGTGGGTCGGATGATCTGCTCGACCACGCGCGAGGACTGTTCGATCTCCCACTTTCCCGGCGTCGCCGAGAGGAAGATCGCTCGCTTGGTCTTGTCGAGCCATTCATCGAAGCGCAGCGGGCGGTTGTCCATCGCCGAGGGGAGCCGGAAGCCGTGCTCCACCAGCACCTCCTTGCGACTGCGGTCCCCCTCGCTCTGGCCGTGAAGCTGGGGAATGGTGACGTGGGACTCATCGAGCACCATGAGGAAGTCGTCGGGGAAGTAGTCGAGCAGCGTGTACGGGGCCTCGCCCGGCTGCCGTCCGTCGATGTGGCGCGAGTAGTTCTCGATGCCGTTGCAGTAGCCCAGCTCACGCATCATCTCCAGGTCGTGAGCCGTGCGCATCCGCAGCCGCTGCGCCTCGAGCAGCTTGCCCTGGGACTCCAGCCATGCGAGCCGCTCTGCCCACTCGACTTCGATCCCCTCGATGGCGATCCGCATGCGCTCGTCGGTGGCCACGTAATGGCTCGCCGGGTAGACGAACAGCTCCTGGTGCTCGGCGAGCACCTCGCCAGTGACCGGGTTCATCTCGATGATCCGCTCGACCTCGTCGCCGAAGTACTCCACCCGGAACACGGTCTCCTCGTAGGCCGGCATGACCTCGACGGTGTCGCCACGCACCCGGAAACGCCCCCGGATCAGGTTCACCTCGTTGCGCTGATACTGGATGTCGACCAGGCGTCGCACCGCGTCGCCCAGCGGGTACTCCACCCCTTTCACCAGGCGAAGCAATTGGCCCTCGTACTGCTCGGGTGATCCCAGTCCATAGATCGCGGACACCGAGGCGACGATGATCACATCGCGCCGTGTCAGCAGCGCCGCGGTGGCGCTATGGCGCAATCGCTCGATCTCGTCGTTGACCGTGGAGTCCTTTTCTATATAGGTGTCGCTCTGCGGCAGGTACGCCTCGGGCTGGTAGTAGTCGTAGTAGGAGACGAAGTACTCCACCCGGTTGTCCGGGAAGAACTGGCGGAACTCGTTTGCCAGCTGGGCACCGAGCGCCTTGTTGGGAGCCAGCACCAGGGTTGGTCGCTGCACCTTCTCGATGAGCCAGGCGATGGTGGCAGACTTGCCCGATCCGGTGATCCCCCGCAGCGTCTGGAATCGCTCGCCGGCGGCGACCCCGGCGGCAAGCGACTCGATCGCCTGAGGCTGGTCCCCCGCCGGGGAGAAGTCGGAGACGACGCGGAACCGGTTCACGTGCCGAGGTTACCGACACCCTGGGACAGGACTTCAGGCGATTTCGTCCCAGAGGCGCCGGCACTCGCCCTCGAGGTGGGAACGGTCGCCCCGGTTGTCGATCACCCATTCCGCTGCGGCGAGCCACTCAGCCCGCGATGGCTGGCGGGCCATGATGTCGCGGATCCCGGCTTCGCCGATATCCGGGCTGCGCGCCATGGCACGTTCCAGTCGCAGCTCCTCGGGGGCATCGACAACGATCCACGGCCAGCCGGTACCGGCGACTTGGCGCAGCACCGGAACCTCGACCAGAACGGTGGACGTCGGGTGCACCGCCACGGCATGCAGCAGGCGCTCGGAGATCCCCGGTCCGGTAATGGCTTCCAAGTCTGCGAGCGCGGCTGCATCGGCAAACACCATCCGACCCAGGACGGCGCGATCGATGGCTCCATCTGCTTTTGCCACTCTTGGCCAGCGGGCCAGAACCGCCGCGGCCTCCGGGGTTCCCGGAGCGAGCACCTGGCGCCCGGCGTCGTCACCGGAGATCACGACAGCCCCGAGCGAGGTCAGGATCTCCCCGGCTGCCGTCTTGCCAGAACCGATACCGCCGCCCAGGTAGAAGGTGCGCGCTGTCACGCGTTCAGGCTAGGTGGCGAACGAAGCTGTCAGCCGGAAGCTATCAGCCAGAACTGGGCAGCGCTTCGTACCGATGCCCTGGGACAGGAACTCAGGAGATCTCGACCCAAAAGCGCCGGCACTCGTCCTCGAGGTGGATGCTGTCGGAGCCGTTGTCGATGACCCATTCGGCGGCGGCTAGCCAATCTGGCCGTGACGGCTGGCGGGCGATGATGTCGCGGATCTGCGCCTCCCCGCGGCCCGGGTCGCGCTCCAGGGCGCGGTGCAGTCGCAGTGCTTCGGGGGCGTCGACCACCACCCAGGGGAACCCCGCCCCGGCCACGTCACGCAGCACCGGAACCTCGACCAGCACGATCGAGTCGGTGTGGTCGGCCACGGCCCGCATCAGACGCGCCGCGATGCCGGGCGCGGTGATCGCCTCCAGTTCGGCCAAGGCAACCGGGTCGGCAAACACGATCGCTCCGAGGGCGGTGCGATCGATGATCCCCTTCCCCGATGCCGCCTCCGGCCAGCGGGCCAGCACCGCCGCGGTCTCCGGGGTTCCCGGGGCGAGCACCTGGCGCCCGGCGTCGTCACCGGAGAGCACGACAGCCCCGAACGAAGCCAGGATCTCTCCGGCAGCACTCTTGCCAGAACCGATACCGCCGCCCAGGTAGAAACGCTTATGCACGCGGCAAGGTTACGGCTCGGGCCTCACCAGTCGCCAGTCGCCAGTAAGTGTGCCGCTGCTTCCGTAACCGCGCAGCCGCCTCTGGCTGGAGACTGGAGGCTGGGGACTGGAGACGATGCTGGGGACTGAGGACTGGAGACCGGGGACTTACCGCTTCCCAATCCCCCGCTGCTTGAGCTCTTCGAGGATCGCTTCAAGCGAGGCGTCGGCGTTGAAGGCGGGGGCGGCTTCGCCCTCGGCATCTTCGCGCTCGAACTCCTGGGTGCGCTTGCGCTTGCGTTCGGCACCACCAGTGCGCTCCCCGCCACTGCGCTCGCCGCCACTGCGCTCGCCGCCGCCGCTGCTGGGGGTGCCGGGGCGACCCTCCTCCTCCTGCCACTGGCTGCGGGTCTCCCACTCGGGGAGGGCCTGCTTGATGGAGAGGCTGATGCGGCGGCGCTCGGGGTCGATCTCAGTGATCTTGACCTTGACCGGCTGTTCCACCGAAAGCTCCAGCTCGGGACTCTCGACGTGGTGCATGGCGATCTCGGAGACATGGACCAGGCCCTCGACACCGTCGGCGACCGACACGAACGCCCCGAACGGAACGGTCTTGGTGACCTTGCCGTCGACGATGGCTCCGACGCCGTTGATGCCGCTGAACGACTCCCAGGGATCGTCACGGGTCTGGCGAATCGAGAGCGAGATCCGCTCACGGTCGAGGTCGACCTCGAGCACCTTCACCTTTACCTTGTCGCCCACGGTGACCACCTCGGAGGGGTGGCTGACGTGCTGCCACGACAATTCGGAGACGTGGACCAGGCCGTCCATGCCGCCGAGGTCGACGAAGGCGCCGAAGTTGACCACCGATGACACCACGCCGTCACGGATCTCCCCGGACTTGAGTTCGTCGAGGAAGGCCTGGCGCTGCTCCTGCTGTGCCTCCTCGAGGAAGGCGCGGCGCGACAGCACCACGTTGTTGCGGTTCTTGTCCAGCTCGATGACCTTGGCCTCGAGGGTCTCCCCGATGTAGGGGTGGAGGTCGCGCACCCGGCGCAACTCCACCAGCGAGGCGGGGAGGAAGCCGCGCAGCCCGATGTCGACGATCAGGCCACCCTTGACCACCTCGATCACCTGGCCGTTGACGGTGCCCCCGTCCTTCATGACCCCCTCGATGCGGCCCCAGGCGCGCTCGTA
>CAYTTU010000216.1:0-10988 GCA_964440905.1 uncultured Acidimicrobiia bacterium
TTCCATGAAGTAGCGCTGCATGTCGACTACGACGAGAGCCGTCGATCGGCCCTCCAGATCGATCACGGAGTGGGGCCGCCCCTCTCGCTGTCGAGACCGGGCCACGTACTCCGCTGGTACCGCGTACGTGTGGGGCACGTCAGTCGCCGCGGAACCGGGGCTTCCTGCCTTCACCGAAAGCCTCGACTCCCTCGCGGAAGTCATGTGTGGTGCGAAGGAAGCCGTAGGCCAAGCCCTCCAGCTCCAACCCGACACTGATGGGCGCCTCATAGGCTCGGTTGAGGATTCGCTTCACCATCGCCATGGCCAGAGGGGAATGCTCCTGGAGCTCGCTGGCCAGGCGGCGGCCCGCGTCCGTCAAATCGCCGGGCTCGACGACCTCGGTCACCAAACCGTAGGAAAGAGCCTCTTCCGCGGAGATGCGACGGCCCCTCATGATCATGTCCTTTGCCCTGCCCAAGCCGATCAGGCGTGACAGTCGTTGGGTCCCGCCGCTGCCGGGCATCATGCCGAGCCTGATCTCAGGCAGTCCGATCTGGGCCGTCTTGGTCGCGATCCTGAAGTCGCAGGCGAGCGCGAGCTCCAGCCCCACGCCGAGGCAGTAGCCGTTGATGAGTGCGATCACGGGCTTGGAGCATCGCTCGGGCCCGGCGACGTTGTCATGGAGCCTCGTCAACTCCTCGGGAGTGGCCTGGAGAAACCCAGGGATATCACCGCCGGCGCTGAAAGCCCGGTCGCCGGCCCCTTCTATGAACACTACGTCGATCTCAGGGTCTCGCCCGATGAGCCGGAACAGTTCCGCTAGCTGGTCCCGAGCCAGCATGGAGACGCGGTTGTGCTTGTCCGGGTCATCCAGGGTGATCGTGGCAGTTCGGGAGTCCTGGTCGAGGTTCAGCCGGAGGCCATCGAGGTCTGACGAGTAGTTCATTGCTGTTCCCTTTCCCTGAGCAAGCGTCGCAGGATCTTGCCCGAAGGGCTCCTGGGCAACTCATCGACGAACCTGTACTCCCGTGGACGCTTGTAACCGGCTAGGTCAGCAGAAGCCAGGCAGAACGCGTTGAGAGCATCACCGTCCACGCCCTCGTCCGCCACCACCGCTGCGGTCACCTTCTGCCCGTATCGTTCGTCGAGGGTGGCAAAAACGGCTACCTCACGCACCCCCGGCGCCCGAGCGAGTACGGACTCGACCTCGAGCGGGTGGATGTTCTCCCCTCCACTGTTGATCATGTCGTCCACCCGGCCGAGGATCCAGTGGTCACCATCCTCATCGACCCTCCCCAGATCGCCGGTGAAGTACCAGCCGTCCCTGATGGCCTTCTCATCGGCGTCAGGGCGGTTCCAGTATCCGGCAAAGGCCTCATCTGAGCTCATGTGGCAGATGAGCTGCCCCTGCTCACCTTGCTCAACCACGTCGTCGGCGTCAGCACCGTCTTCCATCGAGACGACCCTGACCCTTGCGTTGATCGACGCCGGTCCGGCATTGCCGGGCTTGGGCCGCTGTCTTCCTCCGATGGTGTAGCAATAGATCTCGGTCGACCCATAGTGATTGACGAAAACCTCCGGCGAGAAGAACTCCGAACATTTGTCCACCAATACGCCCGTCATGGCTGCACCGGCATAACCCAGTGCTCGGATCGGCAGAGACGGGGCACCAGAGTTGACCAGGTCATAGAAGAGTGTCGGAGCCAGATAAAGGGAGGTGACCCGGTGCGAGCTCACCAGCGATAGGGCTTGTTCCGGATCCCAGTCGGGCTGGACGACATAACAGCCACCGAGCAGAGCCATTGACAACAACGAGTGCACACCCATTGTGTGATAAAGGGGCATGACGCCGAGAGTTCGCTCATATCGGAAATAGCCATGTTGGAGCGCCTGGGCGGTGGCCGCGGCTCGCCCCGCCCGGTGGGACCGGGGGACTCCCTTGGGCCGCCCCGTCGTGCCCGACGTGTACAGCATCAACGCCGGCCCGGAGTCCGGGAGGTCGAAGCGGCCATCGATGGGCTCCAAGCCGGCGAGGCCATCGAGAGACCGGGCGTCAGGGGTCCCTCCGGCGGCGACCAGAGTCACATCTGCATCGAGACGATCGACGTGGTCCTTACCGATCTCCTCGTAGATCACGAGACGAGCTGCTGAGTCTTCGATCGAGTATCGAACCGTCGCTGGCGGGTTTCTCCAGGAAAGCGGCATATAGACCGCCCCGAGCCACTGGCATGCCCAGAAGACTTCTACCTGTTCGACGGTGTTCCTCATCACCGTGGCCACGACATCGCCTTCACCGATCCCCAAGGATGAAATCCCTCCTGCGATGGCGGAAACCCGATTCGTCAGTTGACGGTACGTGACCGAGATGCCGTCACCCGCCAGGGCCTCGCCGTTCGGGGTGCGCTCTGCGGTGTACCTCAACGTGTTGGCGAGATTCATGACATCTCCTCCTTCGCCCGGGAGCACGCGTAGATCGCCTCGACGATTGGTGTGTATCCGGTGCAACGGCAAATCTGTCCCGACAGCATCTCGGCTATCTCGACACGAGACGGGCTTGGCTCGCGGTCCAGGAAGTCGAGCGTCGCCATCAGGATGCCAGAAGTGCAGAAGCCGCATTGCAGCGCGAAGTTCTCTTTGAAGCTCTGTTGGAGGGGATGCAGCTCCTCCGCCGCGGCAAGCGATTCCACGGTCGTCACGGTCGAGTTATCGACTTGCGCGGCAAGCATCAGACACGAGCGAACCGCGGATCCGTCGACGAGGACAGTGCATGCCCCGCACACACCGTGCTCACATCCGACGTGCGTCCCGGTGAAGCCGAGGCGCTGGCGCAGGAAGTCGGAGAGGAGCAGACGCGGTTCGACCGACTCCACGTGTTCACGCCCGTTGACGTTGACCCTGACTTCGATCCGTCTCTCAGCCATTGAGGATCTCCTCCCAGGCGTTTCGCACCGCCCGGCCCACCAGGACTCCGACCAGATGGCGTCGGTAGTCGCCGGGAGCATGGATGTCACCGGTGGGCTCGACTTCGGTCATGGCCAGGTCGGACACCTCTTGCAGGAGGCGACTGTCGGCTTGCCCTCCGAGGAGGGCAGACGCCGCCTCCTCCAGAATCACCGGCCGATCGGCGACGGAGCCGGCCACGAGCCTGGCCTCACTCACCTCACCATCGGTCGCTCGCACTGCGGCCGCCACCATGCCCAGGGCATAGTCACCGTGCCTGATGGCGAGCTCCTCGAACCCGAATCCCCAATCCTCACCCAGCACAGGCCAGATCGACTCGGTCACCAGCTCGTCGGCCCCGAGCGACGTGGTGAAGTCGGAGACGAACAAGTCTGACGCCGCGATCTCCCGCTGGCCGCGTCCCGAGACCGCTACGACCGATCCGCCGAGAGCCGTCAATACAACAGGTAACTCGCCTTTCGAATCGGCGTGAGCCAGGGAGCCGGCGACCGTGCCCCGGTTGCGGGTGACGAAATGGCCGATGTGGCGGACACACCGGGCTGCTAGCGGCACTCGCGTGCGGACCAGCGGGGACTCTCCAAAAGAAGACTGTCTGGCCAACGCACCCACCCGAACGCTCCCGTCATCGCTCGTGATGTAGTCGAGACCCGAGATCCTGTTGATGTCAACGACCAAGTCGGGAAAGGCGAGGCGCATGTTGAGCAAAGGCAAGAGGCTCTGCCCACCGGCGAGTATCTTGACGTCGGACCCGGGCTTGGCAAGGAGCGACACCGCTTCGTCGATTGACTCCGCGGCCTGGTAGTCGAAGGATGCCGGTTTCATCGCTCGCCCAGCAGTGACCAGACTCTCGGGGCGGTCAGGGGAAGCTCGACTTGGGGGTTCCCGCCCAGAGCGTCTCGGACCGCGTTGGCCATCGCGGCAGGGACCGACATGGTCGTCCCTTCCCCGAGCCCCTTGGCCCCGAGCGGAGTGACCGGCGAGGGCGTCTCGATATGGTTCGAGACGAACGACGGGACTTCAGGCGCGGTGATACACAGGTAGTCGACGAGACTCGCTGTGTTGGGGTTGCCATAGTCGTCGTAGACGAGACGTTCCATCAGCGAAGCGCCCATCCCGTGGGCGAAGCCACCGCTGATCTGGCCCTCCACCAGTTTCGGATTGAGAAGTGTCCCGGCGTCGTGAGTGGACGCGTAGGCCAGGACGTCGATCTCGCCCGTATCACGGTCGATCTCGATCACTGCCACGTCGACTACGAATCCATGGGCGGCAGAGGTGGCGATGCGGTCGTCGTCGGCGGCGGGATCCAGTCCCGGGATCGACACATAGGTGGAAACCCGAAGACCGCTCTCCACGCCCTCGGGAAGCGACTCCGGGTTCCAGTGGGCCTTGCCGGCGATCCTGCGCAGCGAAATCGCCGAGTCTGGGCTCCCGGCGACAGAAGCGCTTCCATTGGCGAGGATCACATCCTCAGGTGCGCACTCGAGATCGCCGGCAGCGATAGCCCTGATCTTGTCAGCCAGGTCCGAGGCTGCCTTCCAAACGGCCGCAGCGCCGACGCCGGAGAATCGGCTCGAATAGTTGCCCGACGAGATCGTCCATGCCGTCGTGTGCGTGTCCAACTCGGACACTACTTCCACACCGTCGGGGTTGACACCGAGCACGTCAGCGACAATCTGTGCGGCGACGGTCTTGTGGCCCTGGCCTTGTGGCGTCGTCGAGAGCTCGACTACCACGCCCGCCGAGGAGGACATAGTCACCGTTGCACCTTCGGAGTTGCCCGATTTGGGCAGACCCATCCGACGGTCTTCCGCGGACTCGGCCAGGGAGATGTAGCCCATGTTGGAGATCGACGGCTCTACCACACAGGCAAGTCCGATCCCGACGAGACGACCCTGCCAGCGTGCTCGCATCTGCTCCTCTCTCCAGCGTTTGTAGCCCACTGCTTCCAGCACCGAGTCGAGGCAGGCTCGATAGTCACCGGAGTCGTATACCGCCCCTGACGGGGTCTCGTAGGGGAACGCGTCAGAGGGAATGAGGTTGCGCCTGGCGAGCTCCACAGGGTCGAGGCCCAGCCGCCTCGCCGCTTCGGCCATAACCGCCTCCAGGGCGAAGTAGAGCTGGGGGCCTCCAAAGCCCCTGTTGAGGCTGGTCGGAACGCGGTTGGTGGTCACGACCCGGTTGCGTGCGGCCACGTTCCTCACCCGATAGGCGCCGCCGAGAGAACCGTGCATTCGATAAAGCGTCGCCGGCTCGGGAGCGCGCAGATAGGCGCCGACGTCCTCGATGACGTCGTAGCGCAGGGCGGTCAACTCGCCTTCCGAGGTGAAGCCAGCCTCCACCCTGGTGATTCGTCCGGGGGAGCTCGAGCTCGCCGTGAGATGCTCGATCCGGTCCTCCACCCATTTCACGGGGCAACCGGCGATCCGTGATACGGCACCCATCAGGACGACTGCGCCGGCCACAGCGGCCTTTACCCCGAAGCTTCCACCCGAGTCACGAGGGGTGATGAGGCGCAGCTTCGACCCGGACAGGCCCAAGGCCGCGGCCGCCACTGTGTAAAGCGTGAACGGGCCCTGGAAGTTCGCCCACGCAGTGAGCGAACCGGTGGACCGATCCCAGTCGGCGACAACGACGAAGGTTTCCAGCGGGGCACCGGTCCACCGGGGGAAGGGATACGTCCCCGAGATCACAAGATCGGCCGAGCCCAAGGCGCCTTCGGGGTCTCCGTAGGTGAACTCGCGGTCGGATACGACCGGCGCAGTCTCGAGGTCGAGCACCGCCTCGAGAGGCTCATAGTCGACTTCCACGAGGGCAGCGGCGTCCTCGGCGACATAGCGATCTCGTGCCACGACCACGGCGACTGGCTCTCCGGCGTAGCGCACGACGTCGGTCGCAGCCGGGCGATGATCGACGCCGGTGTCGATCACGGCCAGCATCGGCCTGGTGATGGCGCCGATCTCGGCCCCGGTGACCACTGCGACGACTCCCGGCCGCGCACTGGCGCCGCTGGTGTCTACAGAGAGGATCTTGGCGTGGGCAAAGGGAGACCGGACCACGGCAACGTGACGGACGCCCGGGACCGGCTCGTAGTCGTCGAGGAATCGCCCCGACCCGCGGAGCAGGGCGTCGTCTTCGACTCGAGTCATCTCGGATCCCACCCAGCGATCTCGTGTTGTCCCGGCCATCATGTCAGAGAGTGCGCCCGCCAGGCAGCCAACGCGGATTCTCTCAGCTCGGTGAGTGCCCGACCGGTGCCTGCGGCTGCCGTTCTCAAGTCCTCGAGCTCAGGTTTGGCGCCGTAGGGCCCCGCCTTGATCCCGATCTCGTAGCCGTCAACGACCACTGATCCGTAGGTGCGGGGGAACACCGTCTTGTCGACAGGACGGGTCCTGACCCCAAGCGTCCCGGTCTCGGTGGCCAGGACTTCGATGAGGCGGGGCGCCAGACCGGGTGTGCACAACGCTCGCAGCTCGTGCCCGGCTCGCCCTTTCTTCATGACGATCGGAATGGTCCAGACGTCATCTGCTCCGGCGTCGCGAAGCCGATCTGAGACGTAGGCGAGGGTCTCCGGCGTGACATCGTCGAGGTTGGTCTCCAGCACCACGGCGCTCGAGATTGGGGCGTCCTCGACTTCGAGGACGAGCGCGCTGAGAACGTTGGCATGCGACTTCGGATCCCGGCCCCCGGCCCCCAGACCCGAAGTGCACAGGGTGCCTGCGGGAATGGGCCCCCAGCGATCGACCATGGTGGCCAACAGGGCCACACCGGTTGGGGTCGCAGTCTCCTCCGTGGAATCCACACCCACCACGGGAAGACGATCGAGGAGGGAGAGGACCGCCGGCGCCGGATGGGGAATTCCTCCATGTGCCGCGACAACCGAACCCGCCCCTAGTCCGATGGGGGCGGACCCGACCTCGGCGACGCCAAGAGCCGCGAGTGCAGCCCAGCTCCCCACGATATCGACAATGGCATCCACCCCTCCTACCTCGTGGAATTGAACCTCGTCGATGTCGACACCGTGTCGGCCGGCCTCGGCTCTCGCCAACGCGGTGAAGGTCTCCCTTGCTCCGGATCGAACCCGCACTGTCAGCGAGGAGTCGGCGAGAAGCCCATCTATCTCCGACCAGGGTCGGTGCGACTGCTCCTCGGCCGTGACAGCTGCCCTCGTAGCCACTATCCCCCTTCGTGAGACCTGGGAGAAGTCGACTTCCCACCCGTCGATGTCGAGAGATTCGATCTCCTCCCGCACCACATCCGGACTGGCCCCGGCTGAGACGAGGGCTCCGAGGAGCATGTCACCCGAGACACCGAAGACAGGATTGAACCACAGCGACCGGCTCATAGGCGGTTGATGATCCGGACGGCGGCACAAGCCGCCCCGTAGCCGTTGTCGATTCCAACGACCGTGACGCCCGGGGCGCATGATGCGAGCATCGACAGAAGAGCAGTGACGCCCTCCAGGCTCGAGCCGTAGCCAGCCGAGGTGGGGACGCCTATGAGAGGGGCGCTCACCAGGCCTCCCAGCACGGTTGGCAAAGAAGCTTCCATACCGGCCACTGCAATCACGACAGATGGCTCCTCCAGCGTGGGCAGAACGTCCATGAGCCTATGAATCCCCGCTACTCCAACGTCCTTTCTGCTCACAACAGGCACGCCGAGAGCTGTCAGTGTGGCCTGGCACTCGTAGACCACGGGTTGGTCGCTGGTCCCGCCGGAGAGGATCACCACGGGAGCCACCCGCCTCGGTGTGCTGTGTCTCCATGTGAGGGTGCCCGACACAACGGCAGCGGGTTCGAGGCGCCGCAGCTCCTCCACCTGAGCGTCGTTGGCCCGGGTGACGATCACGGGACCCCCGTCATCGGCGAGCAGCGTCTCGACGATCTCACGGCACTGCGCGGGAGTCTTCCCCTGGGCATAGATCCCCTCCGGTATCCCGATGCGACGGTCCCTATCAGTGTCGAGACGTGCCTCGCCCTGGGTAACGATCCGGGTGGTATCGCTCACTTCAGAGCACGGAGTTCAGGTTCCCCGACCGGAGACCGGCGAGGTCGAGCGTCACGTAGTCGTAGCCAATGTCGGTGAACGCGGAGACGATCTCGTCGTGATGATCCAGGGCCATGCCCATCTCGGCATACAGCAGCTCGATGCGGGCCGTCTTCTCATAATGCCTGACCCTGACATCCGAGAAGCCCAGACCGCGAAGAACCTGCTCGGCACGGTCGATCCGGGACAACACCTTCACCGAGACGGACGTGCCGTAGGGGATCCGGGAGGCGAGGCAGGGCATGGCCGGCCTGTCCCAGATGGGGAGTCCCATCTCCCTTGCAAGCGATCTCACATCCGCCTTGGCGAACCCTGCGTCGACCAGAGGGAACCGGGCGCCCCGTTCCGCTGCCGCCTGCTGTCCGGGTCGGTGGTCGCCCAGGTCGTCGACGTTCACGCCCAGCGTCACCACCGCTCCTCGCTCCGAAGCGATAGGAGCCAGGGCGTCCATCAGCGCGTCTTTGCACCAATAGCAGCGGTCGCCGTCGTTGGCAACGTATCGAGGGTTGGACATCTCATGGGTCCGCACCGACCGCCATGGCATCTTCCACTCCGAAGCGAGGCTGCGGCACCTCTCCAACTCCCCCGCGGCCAGGGAATCCGAGTCGGCAGTCACTGCCAGCATGCGCTCAAGCCCAAGGGCGGTGAGCGCCGCCGCAGCGAGGAGCGAGGAGTCGACTCCGCCAGAGAAGGCGACAACCACGCTACCCAGACGCTCCAGCTCCTCCGAAAGTCGCTTTGCCGGCGCCGCCTCAGAATGCTGCAACGCGGTCATGCCTTATAGCTCCGGTGTCTTTTCCCCGCTTGCGCGATCAGCTCTTCGTTCGGCCCATCCGGCTCGTCGAGAGCGCGGAATGCTTCCAGGACGGCCAGCGGCGAGCACTTGTGCTTCTTCGCCGCCATGGCCAGGGGTTCGCACGAGGCCACCCCACACATGGCGCAAGCCCAGTTGAGCCGGGCCATGAGCCGGGCGGCTCGTCCGTCCGGATAACGACGCAGGATCTCCGCGATCGTCGTCTTTCCCCTGATCGGCTGATCGGTGGCCACCACGGGTCTCAGAGCCTGATCTGCTCCATGGCCACGACCTCTTGCGCCTCCATGCGGATGGCGTTGCGGGGGAGCTGATACCGGGCGTAGGGGAGGATCATCACCTTGGCGTCGGGACCATGCCGCTCCATCGCCTCGGCAAACGCTCCGTCGAGAGAGGTCGTGGCATCGATGCCGATGTCGGCCGCCATCTCCAAGTTCTCCTCGAGGGTGACCATCTTGAGGTGCTTCCTCGTCATCACCTCGTAGATCGGAACCCAAATGCACCCCGACCACATCTGGATGGTGCGGTGGTGGATGTCGTGGAGGACCTTTTCGTAGTTCTCCCGCGTTGGGGGCATATATGGCTTCATCAGGTCCATCAAGGCCAACCCCGGGAAGTCGCCGATCTCGGTGTGCACCCCCGGAGACGGCGAGCAGTAGATCAGCGTCCCCCCGTCCTTCAGGACCAGGTCGGCCGACATGGCTCCCCAGCCCGTGTGGAAGAACAGGTGATCGGTGGGTGCAAACACACCGCAGATGACGATGTCCGCCGGGCCCTGCTCGGCCACCGGGTTCTCGTAGGCGTAGATGCTGTTGAAGCGTCGGATCGCCTCACGATGTGCCTCGGGGTGAGCACCGTAGATGAGATCGATCACCCGTCCGTGGGTATCGAGAATGGCATTCATCGTGGCGTCAAGGCCACACATGGTCGCCACCTCGTCGATGTCCGAGCGCATCGGCCCGGCGACCGCCCCGTAGTGCGTCTGCGGTGATGTTACGAACGCCGCATGATTGGACTCGATGGTGGCGTCGGAGACCACACCGGGGAGGATCAGCTTCCCACCGCCTCCGGCCCCCCAATGGTTCGACTGCGCCTGGCCGAGGCTCACCTTGACGTCGGCGCCGGCAACCTCGTTGTGGAGCCAGACCGGTGTGCCCCTGGACGAGATCCCGATGTAGGTGTACATGTCGGAGTTGCCAGGGTCGTTCTGGTGGAACGAGATCCCCGACTCCTCCATCCGAGCCAGGTTCTCCTCTCCGACCTTCATCTTGATGTCCGCCTCCGACATGGGAAAGACCTTGCCGTTGGCACAGACAACCCGAACATCGCCGACTCCGGCTGCCTCCAAGATGTCGAATACGGCGGGAAGCAGCTTCGACGAAGGCGTGGGTCGGAACTGGTTGTCGATGATCACCGCAACACTGGAGACCCCAGAGACCAACTCGGAGAACTTGGGGCCCGACTGAGGGTTCTCCAACGCGTCTGCCGCGCCCTGGGTGACGTCGGGGAGCGGGTCGGGCTCCTCCGGGTAGATCGCCGCCATGAGGTTCCCGGAGGGGATATCGATCTCCATTGTCTCCCTGTTGACGAGTTCCTCGTTGCCACTGGCGCCGATCGTCAGCGGGTCGAGAGATTCGTAGGGAATGACAGCCTTATACGTGTCTGCCATGCTTCTTCCTCCTCGTCTGTTGTTTCTGGGCCGCCCCCCGAAGCCGCCAACCTCGTCTTGGACCGACCCTACTCATCTGCACCAGCAGTAGGAGCAGGTGATCCACGTCAGAACTTGCGGTATTTCAGGTAGGCGTCCGTGGGTGACATGCCGGCGCGAATCGCCTCCCTGACCGAGTCCTCGGTCGTTACGAGTTCCTCCGCAGAGGCGATGACTTCTTCGGCGACCGCACCCGGGATGATCGCAACCCCGTCGTCGTCACCCAGAATCAGGTCACCCGGTTCGATCTGAGCTGTGCCGATCGTCACCCTCTCCTCCATCCCGGCGACAGTCCACCTCCCCACTATGTCCGCGGGAGTGGCATACCGGCACCAGACGGGAAAGCCGAGCTCCCTGATGAACCGGACATCTCGTGTGCCGCCGTCGGTGACGAAGGCCTTCACCCCACGAGAAGCAAGCGTCTCGGCGGAGAGCTCGCCCATGTGGGCATACCGCGAGTCGTTGGCGGCGAGGACGACTACT
>CAYTTU010000217.1:0-2738 GCA_964440905.1 uncultured Acidimicrobiia bacterium
CCCAGCCGACGCACCCGCGACCCCGACGACGTCGACATCTCCTGGCAGATCGATGCCTACCGGTTCCCCCTTCCGCTGATGGCGTCGGCGATGGACTCGGCAGTGAGTCCGGCGACCGCCATCGCCATCGGCCGCCTCGGCGGCCTCGGGGTGCTCAACCTCGAAGGTCTGTGGACCCGGTACGAGGATCCCGATGCCGCCTTCGAGGAGATCGCCGAACTCCCCGCCGAAAAGGCAACGCGGCGCATGCAGGAGATCTACCTGGAGCCGATCAAGCCCGACCTGATCGGTCAGCGGATCAAGGAGATGAAGGCGGCGGGGATCACCACCGCGGCCAGCCTCACGCCGCAACGGGTTCCCGAGTACGCCGCGGCGACCGTAAAGGCGGGGCTCGATATCCTGGTGATCCAGGGGACGGTGGTCTCGGCAGAACACGTCTCGACCCGCTCCGAACCGCTCGACCTGAAGCGCTTTGTCGCCGGGTTCGACCTCCCGGTGATCCTGGGGGGATGCGCCTCATTCGCCACCGCACTCCACCTGATGCGCACCGGGGCGATCGGGGTGCTGGTTGGGGTCGGCCCCGGTACCGCCTGCACCACCCGCGGGGTGCTCGGGGTCGGAGTGCCCCAGGCAACGGCCATTTCCGACGCCGCCGGTGCCAGGATTCGCTACCTCGACGAATCGGGTCGCTACGTCCACGTCATCGCCGACGGGGGGATGCGGACCGGGGGAGACATCGCCAAGGCGATCGCTTGCGGGGCCGATGCCGTGATGCTGGGTTCGCCGATCGCCGCCGCCGCCGAGGCGCCGGGCCGGGGCCACCACTGGGGCATGGCCACCTTTCATCCCACCCTGCCCCGGGGGACCCGGGTCCAGGTGGGGGCCCTGGGCACCCTGGAGGAGATCCTGGTGGGTCCCGCCCACGAGAACGACGGCCGGCGCAACCTGTTCGGGGCGCTGCGGGTGTCGATGGCCACCACGGGTTACGCCGACCTCAAGGAGTTCCAGAAGGCCGAGGTGATGGTCGCCCCGGCGCTGCGCACCGAGGGCAAGACGCTGCAGCGTGAGCAGCGGGTCGGCATGGGCTGATGGCGTCGGATCGGGTGCTCGTCGTCGACTTCGGCGCCCAGTACGCCCAGTTGATCGCCCGCCGGGTGCGGGAGGCTCACGTCTACTCCGAGATCGTCCCCCGCGACATCACCGCGGATCAGGTGCGGCGTCACGACCCCGCCGGGATCATCCTCTCCGGGGGACCGGCCTCGGTGTACGCCACGGATGCCTACGAACTCGACCCGGCGATCCTCGACCTCGGAGTCCCGATCCTGGGCATCTGTTACGGCCACCAGGTGCTGGCTCACGCCCTTGGTGGCGAAGTGGTCCGCACCGAGAACGCCGAGTTCGGCCGCACCGAGTTGGACGCCGATGGCGACTCGGTGCTGTTCGCCGAGTGGCCGGAGCACCAGCCGGTGTGGATGAGCCACCGTGATGCCGTGGTGAAGGCGCCGCCCGGGTTCCGGGTCACCGCGTCCACCGCCGCCTCTCCGGTGGCGGCGATGGAGGATCTGGATCGGGGCCTGTGCGGGGTGCAGTTCCATCCCGAGGTGGCCCACACCCCCCGGGGCCAGGAGATCTTGCGGCGGTTCCTGTTCGAGGTGTGCCGGGTGCGGCCATCGTGGACCCATGTCGGGATCATTGAACGAGCGGTGGAGGCGGTCCAGGCGCAGGCGCCGCAGGGCCGGGTGATCTGCGGCCTGAGCGGCGGCGTCGACTCGGCGGTGGCGGCGGCGTTGGTGCATCGGGCGGTGGGGGACCGCCTCACCTGCGTGTTCGTCGACCACGGTCTGCTTCGTCTCGGGGAGGCGGAACAGGTGGTGGAGACCTTTCGCTCCAGCATGTCGGTCGACCTGATCCATGTCGATGCTGCCGACCGCTTCCTCGCCGGTCTGGCCGGGGTCACCGATCCGGAGCGCAAGCGCATGATCATCGGGGAGACCTTCATCCGGGTGTTCGAGGACGTCGCCGCCGGCATCGACGGCGCCCGCTACCTGGTGCAGGGGACGCTGTATCCCGACGTCATCGAGTCGGGCACCCGCGATGCCGCCCGCATCAAGAGTCACCACAACGTCGGGGGTCTCCCCGAGGACATGGACTTCGAGCTGGTCGAGCCGCTGCGCGATCTGTTCAAGGACGAGGTGCGGGCCATCGGGGAGGAGCTGGGTCTGCCCGAGGAGATTGTGTGGCGCCAGCCCTTCCCCGGTCCCGGTCTGGCAGTGCGGATCATCGGGGAGGTGACGGCGGAGCGGCTCGACATACTGCGCCGCGCCGACGCGGTGATCCTGGAGGAGATCCGCCGGGCGGGTCTGTACCGGGAGATCTGGCAGGCCTTCGGGGTCCTCCCGGCGATCCGGTCGGTGGGGGTGCAGGGCGACGAGCGCACCTACGCCTACCCGTTGATCGTGCGCGCCGTCACCTCGGAGGACGCCATGACCGCCGACTGGGCCCGGCTCCCATACGAGGTCCTGGAACGGATCTCGTCGCGGGTGATCAACGAGGTGGGCGGTATCAACCGGGTGGCCTACGACGTGTCGTCGAAGCCACCGGCGACCATTGAATGGGAATAGGCCTGGGTCAGACGCCAGGCTTTTCCGGGAGAGGGAGGATCTCAGATGTCAGATCTCAGATCTCAGGTGGCACACAAAGCTCCGAGCCTGACATCTGACACCTGACCTCTGACACCT
>CAYTTU010000218.1:0-4183 GCA_964440905.1 uncultured Acidimicrobiia bacterium
CCATGTTCATCTTCGCCATCTGGGCCGAGGCCGGCGATAGCTTCTTCCAGACGGCGGCGTCGGTGCTGGTGCTGGCAGTGACCGCGGCGATCATCAGCCTGCTCTCGGCATGGCCCGGGTCGGGAGGTCTCGCCTGGGTGGCCAAGGCGGCCACGGCGCTCACGTTCGTCGCCGGGGCGATGATCGTTGTCGCCATCTGGAACGGCGGTGACCTTCCCGACGGCTACTGGCGCGGCTTCGGCGTGATCATGGTGCTCCTGGCGGCGGCGGCGATCGCCACCCCGGTGGTGCACCGCATGGGCGAACCGGCGACGCCGACCGCGGTGACCAACTGCCCCTTCGATGGGACCAAGGTCGACGGGGTTGCGGGCAAGCGGATCACCTGCCCCAAGTGCGGGCGCACGTTCGCGGTGGCGCTGCGCTGAGCGCAGCAGCCATGAGCCATGAGCCAAGAGCCGACGGAACCTCGGCCATCTGGGCAGCGTCAGAACAGACCATGAGACGCATGCTCGCCATCACCGTCGCCGCTGCCCTGGTCGTCGCCGCCTGCGGAGACGACGACACCGGTGCCACGACCACCACCCTTCCCGAAGGGGCGGTGGTCGTGGAATTCAGCACACCCGACGGCAACTTCAAAGTGCTGCTCACCGGTGTTGCCGCCGAGCAAGCCCGCACTGCCTTTGCCAACGGCACTCAGCCCGGGATCCCCAACGGAAGAATTCTCCGAGGAGACGGCGGGGTGAACACCGGCCACGACTGGCACCTGGTCGAGGTGGAGTTTGCCGACCTGACCATCGAGGTGTGTGACGGCACCGCCAACTACATCGACACTATCGGCTACGACGAATGGATCGCCAACGCCGGCGACCGCTACTGCCCATGGGGAGCGCAGCTGGTGGGAATCGAGGAGTGAGCCGAAGGCTCACAGCTCAGAGCTCATGGCTCATGGCTCCTTCTCAGTTCGGGGAGGCGTGAGTCGCTCCGAAGCTACGAGCCGAAAGCTCGCGCCGCTTCTCCAAAGAACGCCAGTATCTGCGGGAAGAATCCGGCCACGATCACCACTGCCGCGGTCAAGGCGATCGCCAGCACCAGCGATGGAGCGGTGCGCACCTCGGCGGCCTCGGCGGGCGGCACCGTGATCGGCACGTCGTCCATGTAGACGCTCTTCACCACCCGGGCGTAGTAATAGAGTGCGATCACCGCATTCACCGCGGCGATCACCGCGAGAGCGATCGCCCAACCGGACTCGAAGACGCCGAGAACGGCGCGGAACATGACGAACTTAGCGAACCACCCTGCGAGCGGCGGGATGCCGGCCAGGGCGAAGAAGAACAGGGCGAGCAGTCCCGCGGTCACGGGGGCGTAGCGGTTCATCCCCGCCCAATCGGCGATCTCCCCCGACTTGGCCCGCGCCGCACCAGCGATCACCACTGCGAAGGCCCCCAGGTTCATAAAGGCGTAGATCAGCAGGTAGGTGATCGAACCGAAGAAGGCATCGGCCAAACCCACGCTGTCGTACGAGGCGGCCATGGCGAACGGCACCAGGATGAAACCGCCATGGGCGATCGAGGAGTAGCCGAGCAGCCGCACGATGTTGGTCTGCTTGAGCGCCCCGAGATTGCCGATGGTCATCGACGCTGCCGCCAGCACCCACAGGACCGGACCCCAAATCTCGGGCACGGCGGCAAAGGCCTGGTAGCAGATCACCAACAGCCCCACGAAACCCGCCGCCTTCGACCCCACCGAGAGATACGCCGCCACCGGGGTCGGTGCCCCTTGATAGGTGTCCGGTGCCCAGAAGTGGAACGGCACCGCCGACACCTTGAAGGCGAACCCGACCAGGACGAACACCACCCCCATCACGAACGCCGGCTCCAGCCCCAGGTCGAGCAGGGCGGAGCGCTCAGCGATCCCGGCGAAGGTGGTCTCACCGGTCATCCCGAACACCAGGCTCATCCCGAACAGCATCACCGCGGTGGCGAGCACTCCGGTGAGGAAGAACTTCAACGACGCCTCGTTGCCCCGGAGGTCGCCCTTGCGCCAGCCGGCGAGAAGGAAGGCCGGGGCCGACACCAGTTCCAGGCCCACGAAGATGGTGATGAGATCGCGGGCTGACGCCATCACCACCGCACCGGTCACCGAGGCGAGCACCAGGAAGTAGAACTCCCCCTGGTAGTAGTCGTCGCTCTCTAGGTATCCGACGGAGAGCAGCAGCGTGATGATGCCGCTCACCAGGAACAAACCCTTGAGCACCAGGGCGAAGTCGTCGAACACGTACGACCCGCCGAAGAGCGACCTGGCCCCGGTGTCGGTGCATCCAGCGATCGAGTCGCACATGGCCAGGGTGAGCAGCGGGAACGCCGCCGCCACCATCCCCACCAGAGCGGTGACCCCGGCGAGGTACTTGCGGTCCTCGCCCACGATCAGGTCGATGGCGAGCACGGCGAGCAGCGTGACCCCAAGGATCAGCTCCGGCGCCAGGGCGTGGTAGTCGAACACTCAGCCTCCGAACGCCGACCGGATCAGGTTCACCACGGCGCCGTCGGTGACGCCGAAGATGATCTTGGGATACACCCCGATGGCGATGATGGCGATCACCAGCGGGGCCCACGCCGCCAACTCGTAGCGGTCGGCGTCATGCCACTCCTTGCCGGTCCACTCCTCCGATGGCTCCCCCAGGTTCACCTTCTGCAGCATCCACAGCATGTAGCCGGCGGTGAGCACGGTGCCCACGGCCCCGATCACCATGGCGGTGCGGAACACGGTGAGACTCAGCCCGTCGAGCGGGTTGAACGAGGCGAGCAGCGCCATGAACTCGCCCCAGAACCCGGCCAGTCCGGGGAGGCCGAGTGACGCCATGGCGGTGAACGCGAGCAGACCACCCAAAATCGGCATCAGCTTCATGTTGCCGCCAAGACGCGACATCTCCCGGGTGTGATAGCGGTGCTGCATCGAGCCGGCCAGGAAGAACAGGAGGCCGGTGATGAGACCGTGCGCCACCATGCCGATCACCGCGGCGTTGATGCCGATGTCGGTGAGGGTGGCGATCCCCAGCATCACGAAGCCCATGTGCCCCACCGAGGAGAAGGCAATGAGCCGCTTCATGTCGGTCTGCGCCAGACAGGCCAACGACCCGTAGATGATGGCGATCACAGCCAGGATGGCGATCGCCGGAGCCCACTGCTGCGCCTGCTCCGGCAGGATCGGGAGGCTGATCCGGATGAACCCGTAGGAGCCGAGCTTGAGGAGAATCGCCGCCAGCAGCACCGAGCCCACGGTGGGAGCCGCGGTGTGGGCATCGGGAAGCCAGGTGTGCAGCGGCCACATCGGCACCTTCACCGCAAACCCGAGGAACAGGGCGGCGAACACCCACCCGCCGAAGGCGCCGGCGAATGCCCCGGCTCGTCCTGCCTCGGCGAGGGCGATCATGTCGAACGTGTGCGGGTCGGACTTGAAGTAGAGGGCCAGAAAGCCCAACAGCATGAAGGCCGAGCCAAACAGCGTGAACAGGAAGAACTTGATCGAGGCGTAGAGCCGGGTCTCCACCTCACGCTTGAACCCAGGGATCCGGATCTTGGTCCGGTCGCCCCAGATGCCGATCATGAAATACATCGGCAGCAGCACCAGCTCAAAGAAGATGAAGAACAGCACCAGGTCGAGGGCGACGAAGGTGCCGTTCATTCCGGTGGCCAGCACCAGCATCAGCACCAGGAACGCCTTGGGATTGTGCGGCTCGGGCCAGTGATTCCACGAGTACACGATGCACAGCAGCGTCATGAGCGTGGAGAGCACCAGCAGCGGGAGGCTGATCCCGTCGATGCCGATGTGGTACCGCGATCCGATCGCCGAGATCCACGGCTGGTCCGTCCCGAACTGGAACTGGGCGGAGGAACCCAGGTCGAAGCCGATGGCGAGGTACACCGAGGCAGCAAAGGCGGCGAGGGCGAACAGCAGCGCGGTGAACTTGGCGACGCGTTCCTGCTTCTTGGGGAGCAGTAGCACGAGCGCCGCCCCCACCAGCGGCAGGAACACGATGAGGCTCAGGCCCCATCCGTTTTCGAACCAGTCCATCTCCTCGTCCTCCTCGCGCGCTCTAGGTGAAGATCAGGAAACCCACGACCAGGAGCACCGCGCCGACGAACAGACCGGCGGCATACTCCTGAATCCGTCCCGACGTCGTGTA
>CAYTTU010000219.1:0-3398 GCA_964440905.1 uncultured Acidimicrobiia bacterium
TTGTGCCGCTGGTTGGACGATCCCGGAGTGGTTGGCGCCGGACCCAAGCTGCTCTTCCCCGATCGAAGAATCCAGCACGCCGGGATGGTTCTGGGATTGGGTGGAATCGCCGGCCACCTCGCCCTCGGCGAGCGGCAGGTGTCGCCGCAGGGTCCGCCCGATCTCCCCCGGGAGGTGTCGTGCCTTACCGGTGCCTGCCTTTTGGTGAGGCTCGCCGATTTCGAGGCGCTCGGCGGTCTCGACGAGGACCTGGCCGTCGATCATCAGGATGTGGATCTGTGCCTGAGGCTGCGGCGTCAGCGCGGCGGCGATCTGATCTACGACCCATCGCATCCGCTCATCCACCTCCAGATGGCGTCGCGCGACTCGGACACCGCCGGAAGCGAGGACACCATCGCCCGGATGCGCGCCAAGTGGGGACCGGTGCTCGATGAGCCCGACGAGTTCTGGAATCCGCATCTCAGCCTGGTGCTGCCCGGATCGGGCTTGCGGGAAGTGCCCGATGACCCCGCAGTGCTGCGAGGTCGCCTGGAAGCGCGGGTCCGGCCGACTCCGGGAGCGGCTTAGGACTGCTTGGCTCCCGTCAGGCTGGCCAGCGCCTCCTCGAGGTACGCCGCTTGCTCGGCGAGGAGCTGTGGGGTGGCTCCGAAACGCCGGTTGAGCATCTCATGCGTCAGGGCGATCTCGGCGACATGGACCTCGGGTTTGGTGCCCAGGGTGGTGCCGGAGTGGCGCCGATGCACGTTGAGCGGCTGGTTTACGAAGGCGATGTCGCCGACCGAGCACAGTTCGGCGTACATCAGCCAGTCGCCGGCGAATCGCAACTGGAGCAGATCGTCCATATTGCGCTCCACGGCCTCGAGAAGGAGTTCCCTGCGGAACAGCACCCCGCTGGTGTTGAGGATCAGGTTGCGCACCCGGATGTATCGCTCGCGGAACTCCACCCCGTTCATGTGGAAGTCGGTGGTGAACCGGGTTCCCGCATGGGCATCGAGGTAGAAGCGATAGGAGTCGCCGATCCGCCGTCCCTCGCCGTCGATCTGCGATGAGTCGGAGAATGCCACGGCGACCGTTGGAGTCGCCGTCACCTCCGCAACGAGGTGCTCCAGGAATCTGGGTGAGCACTCGTCATCGGCCTCGGCAATCCAGATCAGGTCGCCCCGCGCCCTTTGAGCCGCCTTGAGCCACTGTCGAAACACCGACCCCGAGTTACGGTCGGCTCGGACGATCTCGAGGTCGCGACCGAGCCGCCGCCCGAGGTCCGCGAGCACTTTGAGCGAGTCGTCCGTAGAGGCGTCGTCGAGCACGATCACCTCCAGAACCGGATAGGTCTGGCGGAGAATGCTCTCGATCCGGCCCGGCAAGTACCGGGCATAGTTGAAGTTGGGGATCACCACCGAGATCCGCTGCAGGTCGGGGTGGGCAAGTCGCAGCAGGTTGAACACGTAGTCCTCGTGGCGATGATCACGGGATATCAGACGCCGGCGCTCCGCGGCGGCGCGCTCCTTCTCGTCTGCGGGCGCTCTCACGAGTTCGGTGATGGCGGCAAGCACGCCGTCGAGGTCGAACCGATCCACCAGCCTCCCGGTGCGCTCGATGAGCCCACCGGTCCCCGAGGAGTCGCGGAATCCCACGACGGGAAGGCCGAAAGAGAGCGCCTCCAACACCGTGGAAGGAAAGGCATCCTCTCGTGATGCCAAGAAGAGCACGTCGGAGGCCTCGTAATACCTTCCGACGTCGGCGGTGAAGTCGATCAGCGTGAGGTTGGTCGGTTTGGTGTCAGGCCCGGCGAACCATTCCCGCATCGCCGGATCGACCCCTCCGACCCAGAGAAACCGGATCGAATCGCCCCGCTCGGTGGCCCGCCGTGCCGCCGCGACGAAGAGGTCGAAGCCCTTCCTCAGGTCGGCGTAACCGACGCCAAGCACGAGGGTTGAAGCGGTTGACGCTCCGAGGCCGGAGCGAGTCTTCTGGCGCTTTCCGGTTGGCGTGATGCCAGCACGCAGCCCCTGGGGGGAGATCACGGTGAGCGCGGGGGCAGCGCCGACCGCCTCGCTGAATCGACCGGCCACGAATTCATCTGCAAACACGATGCGGTCGGCGTGGAGGGTGGAGGCCGCCGCCTCGCCCCAGCCGCGGTCCGCGATGAACGATCCCATCTCGTGGACCAGAGCGGTGACGTCGAAGCCGGCCTGCTGCAACGCCTCTACCGCGGGTCCGGATACCACGGTGTTGGTTAGGGCCGACGTGAAGCCCTGGCGGCGGAGCCGATCGACGATGTGATCCCAGTCGGTGTCGCTGGGATCGATCACCAGAGTCGGGGCGATGGCGCGATACCGCTCCAGGAACGGCCCACCATTGAGGAGCAGTAGTTGTACCTGAACGCCGAAGGTCTGCACCAGTGTCGTGACGATGTCGAGCAAGAGGGTCTGGGCCCCGTGAGCGGCCGCATCGTGCCCGACAACCAACAGCTTGCGCTGTTCCCCGCTCACGAGCGGTTTGAAGACGGCGCGTGCGGTGGCGTTGAGGTAGGCCCAACCGTGATGGGCGTCCGGTTCCAGGTAGGCGCCTTCCGCCCACTCGTTCCAGGCGTTGACGAAGACCAGCGACTCACCGACGATGGGATGTGCCTGCGAGTATCGGATCGCCTCGCGCAGCCACTGCTCGTACGCCTGGGGTGATGAACCGGCAAACGTCAGGCCGCGGCCAGGACGGCGTGCCTCGTTGTCCCAGGACGGAACCACGCCACGGACCAGGTCGAAGGCGGGCACCGGCTCGTCACGCGACGCCTCGACGAGGTCGTCATAGTTGCGGATGCTTCCGCCGTAATCGGGGTCGAGCAGGTGATACTCGTTACGGCGCTCGGGGAGATGAGCGGCGAGCTTGTGAGGCGGAAACTCGAGGACTCCGTCGAGGCCATAGGGTCGCGGGTCGTAGTCGTCGAACGCCTGTGCCATCAAGAGCAGCGGCACTTCGCCAGTGGTCGCGAAGAGCCGCTCCCTCCAGCGGGCGAATGCGGTTCGTCCTCCTGGAATCAGCCCCGGTCGATAGATGACGAAGACGGGTCGGCCGCCGACTCGCAGGTAACGCCGATCGGAGAAGTGCCGAGCCAGATCGTCCAGCAGCCCGTCTTCCATATCGGCGTCGAACTTGTGACCGCGGAGTACCTCACTGTCGAGGCCGTCCCAGGTGCGCGTCCAGTTCTCGTTGGCCCACATGAGACAGAACGGCATGTCGATGCTGGGGTCGGCGAGCAGACGCTCGGTCGGCATCTCAAGGAGCCGTCCCTCGGTGAAGCGGTAGTAGTAGAAGCAGAAGGCGTGGATCCCGGCAGCCTTGGCTGCATCCACCTGGCGGCGCAGCACGTTCGGATCGGAAAGGTCGTAGTAGCCGAGGTC
>CAYTTU010000220.1:0-10382 GCA_964440905.1 uncultured Acidimicrobiia bacterium
CCACCGCGAACCGTTCGCTGGGAGCAATCCCGGCCGCGGTCAGCACATCGGGATCGGGAGTGAAGCGCACCGGGTGGAGGTACGCCAGCTCGTGGTATCCCGCGTACGTGATGTGGTTGCCCCGCACCGGTGCCGAGTAGCAGTCCGGGGTGCACACCGCGGCGGCCATCGGGTACACCCAGCGGTTGGTGGCGGTGGCGTTCTCGGTGTCGTAGAACACGACCGCCGGCCGCCGCAGCAGCCGCCCGACGGGTGCGATCGCCGGCCCCATGATTCCGGTGAGCACGTCGGGGCGAAAACGGCGCGAGATGGCGAGGAGCCGCCGCGCCCGCGTCGTAAGTTCGGCGGCCAGCCCGAGCCGGCCGCGCCGCTGGGTGGGGATGACCTCGGCGGGGATGTCGTATGCCGCCAGAAGGTCGACCGTGAGGTCTTTGTCCCGGCCGGTTACCAGCACCTCGTGACCGGCGCCGAGCATGGCCTTGCGGAAGTTGCGGAAGAAGTGGACGTGAGCCGGATGGAGGATGTCGATCAGAATGCGCACGCCGGCTCCCGCCTCGATTGGCGTGCCGACGGTATCAGTCGCCGACGGTCAGCCGGTGGCTTCGCGCGCCTGCCATGACACGTAGTCGGTGACGACTGCTGTGCCGCCGAGGACGACGCACCGCGCCGGATTTGGATTGAACGCGGTGAGCTTGGCGGCGGTGGCAGTGGGAAGGCTGTTCGTGTCGCTGAGTAGCAACGGCACTCCGAGATGCCCGGCTGCAGACGCCCCGGCCAGTGCGTCGGCGAAACCCAGCCCGGTCGCCAGGAACACGGTGTCCGGCGAGTTGTTGAATGCGGCGAGTTGCGCCGCGGTGTCGTAGCGGTTCGAGCCCGCGATCCGCACCAGGTTGGGCTGGATCCCGCGCAACGTGTTCTCGACGTTGGTGGAGACTGCGCTGGTTCCGCCCACCACGATGATCTTGTCGGGCTGCAGAGCCTGCAAAGCCCCGATGGTGGGTCCGGGAACCGAATTGGTGTCGGTGAGCAGCACGGGCCCGCCCTGGGCGCCGGCGGCGGCGGCAGCAGCGAGAGCATCCGGGTAGTTGAGCCCGGTGGCGATGTAGGCGACCGGCACCCCGGCATTGAACGCATCCGTGGCGAGGAGAGCGGCGGTGTCGTACCGGTTGGCGCCCCCGATGCGGTCGGTCGGGGCGATCCAGTCCACGGCATCGATCACCGCATTACCCACCACCGAAGTGCCGCCCACCACGACGATGCGATCCGGGTTGAGGCGCTGCAATTCGGACATCACCTCGTTCGAGACGAGGTCTCCCGACACCAGCAGCACCGGCCCCCCGAGATACCCGGCGGCGGCGGCGGCGGCGAGGGCATCGGCAAAGCCGTATCCGGTGGCGAGGTAGGCAATTGGCACTCCGGCGTTGAAGGTGTCTGCGGAGATGGCGGCGGAGGTGGCAAAGCGCGACGCCCCTGCGAGGCGATCACACAAGTCGGGATAGGGGACGAAGTTCAACGCCCCACTCTGGAACCAGTCGTCGAGCGGGAACTGATAGTCGGTGCCGGAAGCCGACATGGCGTCCTTCCAACCGACGTTGATTCCCTGACCGGTGGCGGAGTTCCACACCCGCCAGTCGGTCTCGTTGGTCTGCCCCGACTTGTTGAAGTTGAACCAAATCAGCCCGATGGTGTTCGGGTCGTTCTCCACCCAGGTGAATAGGTCGCGGATCCATTGGTTCTCGGTGGACGACGGCCACGCTGCGGTCTGGATCACGAGGTAGGGCTTTTCGCCGGCGAAGGTGCGCAGCTCATCTGCGACGTAACCGGTGACACCTTGGACGTTCGCCCCGTCCGACCAGCGATAGGCGGAGAACCCGATCAGGTCGACGATGGCGGCGCCGGGGTAGTAGTCCTGGAGGGTCGTGCCGGCACAGGCACCGCGGTCGTCGTTCCATCCGTTCGGCGCCCACACCCAGCGCACCCGGGTCTCGTCGAGGCCGACACCGCGCACCAGGTTGCGAATCCGGGCGTAGGCGGCGCGGAAGTTGTCCGGGTCGCAGCCGTACGGGGTCCAGATGCCGTTGTGCTCCTGGAGGGGAGCGATGAACAGCCGCCGTTGCGGGCCTCCGGTGGTCTGGGTCCAGGTCTTGACCCGGTTGGCCCAGTCGACGATCTCGTCGTCCCAGGCCCCGGAGGCGATCGAAGCGGCGGAGGCGTCGATTCCGAGGTTGGCGACGGGAGTCGCCTCGGCTTGCCACACCTGCTCGAGAAGGGTCGCCGTGTTGAGCGCCCAACAGCCGTCCGGCGCCCAGGAGAACCCGCAGTCGGGCTCGGATTCGAGCACGTTGTGGAAGGTTCCCCCGAAAGTCACCCGGCGTCCCGCCCAGGCAGCCATGTCCTCGAGATCGTCGGTCACCCCGAAGGTGCCGGCATCGGAAGACATCCCGCCATAGACCGTGCCCAACCCGAGAATCGGGTTGGCGGCGGCTCCGGCGGTGGGGACCAGACCCACCAACTGGCCGATGACGAGCAACAGCAATACCGGGACGACATGCAAACGCTTCATTACTGGTCTTATCGGCCTATGCAGGGGGTTCCTTGAATCGGGGGGACCAGCCCCCTTGATAGCCGATCCTGTCGGATAGTCGGGTGGGGTTACCCTCGGCGGGTGCGTTATCTGGTGCTCGGCCTGCAATGGCTGCTGCTCTCCCTGATCGCCTACAACCTCATCACCGCTTTGTGGGGTTGGCGCAATCCGGCGCCCCATCCCTCCGGGTCTCGCTCACGACGCCTGGTGGTGGTGATCCCGGGCCACGACGAGGAAGCCGTCGTGGCCCGGGTGGTCGCCGATCTGCTCGCCTCCGACTATCCCCGGGATCGGATGGCGGTGTGGGTGGTGGCGGACCGGTGCACCGACGGCACCGCGGCAGCAGCAGCCGCCGCCGGAGCGATGGTGGCGGAACGCGTCTCGGGTGAAGGCGGCAAGGGCGCGGCGCTGGCGTGGTTTTTCACCACCCATCCGCTCGATCCCGACGAGGCCGTGGTGGTCTTCGACGCCGACAACCGGGTGCCCGCCGATGTGCTCGCCAGGTTTGCCGACGCCCTCGATGGCGGTGCCGCCGCGGTCCAGGCCTATGTCGACACGACACACCCCGGCAACTCCTGGGTGACGCTCGCCTCGGCGCTCTCCTACTGGGCGGGGAATCGCATGGTGCAGCTCGCCCGCCACAACCTGGGATGGTCGGCCGACCTCGCCGGCACCGGGATGTGCCTCACCGGCGCCGCGGTGCACGCCGCCGGAGGATTCACCGATTCCCTGGTCGAAGACCGCGACCTGTCGGTGCGCCTCGCCCTGGTCGGGATCGGGGTGCACTGGCTCCATGACGTGCGGGTCGGTGACGAGAAGCCGAGTGCTGCTCGCACCGTGGTGCGGCAGCGGGCCCGCTGGGCAGCCGGCAATCGGAGGGTCGCCCGGCGCCACCTCGGAGCCCTCCTCCGGCGCGGCTTGCGGCTGCGGCGGTGGCGCCACATCGATCAGGCGCTGCGCCTGGTGCAGCCCAGCCGGTCGTTCGTCGCCGTGGCCAGCGTCGCCCTGACCGTGGGCGCCGGGGTCAGCGGTTCGGATTGGCTGCTCCCCGTCCCGGTGTGGTTGGGGGCGTCCCTGGCTCAGTTCCTGCTGCCGGTGCCGTTCTTGATCCGCGATCGGGTACCGGCACGGTGGGTGGTGCGCTACCCGCTCCTGGCCGGCCTAGCCGTCCTCTGGGTTCCGGTGCAGATCGTCAGCCGACGCATCGGAGGTTGGGTGCGTACCCCGCATCGCGGCGACGGCTGAGCGACGCAGCAGACCCGGGAGCAATCCGGTGATGTAGGAGAGGTGCATCACCGCCACCGCAGCCGCGGTGCGCAGCGGATGCGGGGACCGGATCGATGCGGCGGCGATCACCGCCAGCCAGGCGCCACCGACGGCGACCAAAGGCCACCACGACCACCCGAGGAGGCCGGCGGCGAAGCCCCCCGTCACTCCGGCGACGAGACCCAGGGGGAGCAGCGGACGCATCGAGGGGAATCCCCGGTTGAGGTGAAGCATCTCCGCCTTGCCCCTCCCGTAGCGGCGAAACTGCTGCCACAGCTTTTGCAGCGAGCGCCGCGGTCGATACGAGGAGCGGATTGCCGGGTCGAGCCACACCCGTCCCCCGGCACGGCGAATCCGCTGGGCGAGGTCGGCGTCCTCACCGACCCCGCTGGGGAAATGGCGGTAACCGTGGTGGCGGCGCAGTGTCGTCGTTGCGGCGGCGCCCAGGTAGACCGTGTCGGCATCCCCGGCCCTCCTACCGCGGCGAAACCGGGCCCCACCCATGGCCAGTGGGGAGGTCATCGCGGCGGCGATGGCGCGCTCCATCGGCACGGTTCCCTCGGGGGTCATGGGTCCTCCGACGAGGTCGGCGCCCGAGGCGGCGAGGGTGGCGAGGCTACGGCGCACGTAGTCGGGGGCGTAGGTGGTGTGGGCATCGGCCCGCACCACCACCTCGCCGCGGGCGGCGGCGAGCAGCAGGTTGAGACCGATGGACTGCAGCCGCTGAGGGTTGTCGATGATCCGCACCACCGGGTGGGCGGCGGCGATGGTGGCAAGCTGCTCGCGGGTGCCATCGGTCGAACCGCCCTCGGCGACGAGGATCTCGGTGAGCGGAGCGTCCTGGGCGAGCAGGGACTCGAGGCATTCCGTGATGTGGTCCGCCTCGTCGAGCACCGGGAGCAGCACCGACACGGTCGGTTGGTGGCTGCGGTCTCGGTCCATGACGACGCTCCGGAACGCGGCGGGGAGGGTGGCCGACACTACCGTACGGCTCCGTGACTCCAGCGGCGAGCCCCACCGACTCGCATCCCGGAGGTCCGTACCCCTTCGGCGCCGCGGCGGGGGCGGCACCGCGGGGGGTGCTCGCCATCGTCGGCGCCGGCCTGCTGGTCGGCATCTCCGGGGTGATCCTCGTCGGCGTGGGCCTGGGCCTGGTGGGGTGGTACCGCCCGGTGGTGGCTCTCGGCGCCGGGATCGTCGCCGCAATGGTCGCGGTGTGGTGCATGGTGCGCTCCGGCGCGGGGTGGGAGATGCCGCCTCCCGACATCGCTGTAGTGGTGCTCATCGGCGCTTGGGCGGTGTGGGGTGCAGGCAACGCCTCGCAGCAGGTGTTCCCCACGACCGACCCCGGGGTGTATCTCACCACCGCGTGGTATCTCGCCGACGGTGAAGGGCCGGCGTTGGAGGTCGCCCCCGGACTCCTCGACCAAACCGATGGCACTTTCGGACTCTCCGGGTATCAAGACGATCGCGGTGACGGCAGTCTGTCCCCGCAATTCCCCCGGGGGCTACCGGTGGTGCTCTCGGTCGCCCGCTGGGCGGGCGGCACTGGAGCGCTGTTCCTCGCTCCGGTGGCCATCGCCAAGGGTGGACTCCTGCTCTTCTATCTCCTCGCCCGCCTTCTGGTGCCGGGCTGGTGGGCGGTGCTCGCCACCGCGGCGTTGGGGGTGAGTCTTCCTTTCGTCCACTTCGGACGCGGGGCGTATTCGGAACCGTTGATGCTGCTGCTGGTGGTCGGGGCGTGCTGGATGTTGGTCCCGGCGCTGCAACGCCCCGGATGGGGATGGGGCGCGGGTCTCGGGCTGGGAGCGGCGCTGTGCGTTCGTATCGACGCTCTGGTGGTGGTGACGGTGGTGCCGGTGCTGGCGGCATACGTCGTGGGGGCACGTCGGCCGGTGCTGCCCTGGATGAGGCGACTGGTTCCGGCGCTGGCGCTGGGTGCGGCGGTGGCGGTGGCAGATCTGGTCATCCTGAGCCCCTCCTACTGGAGGGCCCAGGACCGCCGGCTCACGATGGTGGCGCTGCTGGTGGGGGCGAGCACGCTGGTGGCGGCGTTCGCCCCTCGCCTGGTTCGCATCGCATCCAGTGTCCTGGCTCCGCATCGGCGTCGCATCGCCGCAACGGTGACGGTGGTGCTCTTCGTCGCGGCGGGGTTTGTGTTCCTGATTCGTCCGTTCGGGCCCACCGCCCACACCACCACCGGACGCAACGACTACCTCGCCATCCTGTTGGCCCGGGAGGGTCATCTCCCCGACCCCACCCGCACCATGGCGGAGTCGACCGGTCTGTGGCTGTGGTGGTACCTGGGCCCGCTGCTGGTCGCCGGGGTCGTCGGGTTCGTGATGCTCACCCGGCGTGCCCTGCTCCGCTACCGGCCGGAATCGGTGCTGCTACTGACCATGACCGGGGTGACCGGAGCCATCTATCTGTGGCGTCCCTCGATCAACCCGCTGCACATCTGGGCGATGCGGCGCTTTCTGCCGGTGGTCATCCCGGGCCTCACACTGCTCGGGGTGGTGGCGCTGGCCGCACTGGCGGGGCGCTTCCGGGGCCGGGCCGTCGGGGTCATCGGCGTCGTCGCGGTCCTGGTGGCGCTCAGCCCTGGTCTGCGCACGATCGAGGTGCCGCGCACGACGGAGATCCCTGGGGCTTACGACCTGGTGGCAGCGGTGTGCCGCGATCTCCCCGCCAATGCCGCCCTGTTCGCCGAGACCTCCAGCCAGCCCCTGGTGTGGGGGGTGGCGCTACGGGTGATCTGCGATCGTCCGGTAGTGGTGACCCAACCGGACCGACTGCCTGCCTTGATGGGGGCCGCCGCCGATGCCGGGTACGACGTCCTTTGGTTCGGGGTGGAGTGCACCGTCCCTGCAGGTGAGCAGATCACGGCGCATGCCGCCCAACTCCCCAATCTCGAGCAGACCGTGCTCCGTCCCCCGAGCCACATGAGCACCGACTTCTACGGGGTCACCGTGGTGCGTCCGGCTGCTCTTCTTCTGGACTGCGGCTGATCAGGAGAGCACTGCTGCCAGGGCGGCCAACACCCCGGCCGAGATGGCGTTGGGTCCACCGAGCACGGTGATGTGACCCGGGTCGAGCCTGGCCACCTCGGCCGCAACCGAACCCGGCAGGCTGTTGAAGGGGACGACCAGCAGCGGCGACCCGCTGAGTCCGGCGGCGGCGCCACCGGCGAGAGCATCGGGGAAATTGGTGCCTACGGCCACGTACAGCTCGGTGATCCCTTCGGGGAACACCGCCTCCGAGAGCGCCGCCGCGGTGGCATAGCGGTCGCTGCCGAACACCCGAGTCGTGGGAGCGATCTCTTGCAGGGCTTGCAGCACCTCATCGGAGATCACTGCCGACCCGCCGATCACGATGACCTCGTCCGGTTGGAGGCGGGCCACCTCGGCTGCGGTCTCGGCAGGAAGCATGTCCGGGTAGGTGAGCAGCACCACGCCGCCGAGATAGGCCGCCGCGGGTCCTCCCGCCAGGGCGTCGGCGAATCCCGTCCCGGTGGCGATCAGAACCGAGCCGGTTCCGTCGGGGAACCCGAACTGGCTGATGGCGGCGGCGGTGGCGAAGCGATTGGCGCCGGCGAGTCGGATCACACTGCCGTATCCCTCGAGTTCGTCCTCCACTGCATCCGACACGACCGCGGTGCCGCCGAGGATCACGATCTGGCTCGGTTCGAGTCTCTGCAACTCGGCGCCCGTCTCGGGAGGGATCACGTTGTGCGCCACGAGGAGGAGCGGCGCTCCCACCCGGGCAGCCACCGGCCCACCCGCCAGGGCGTCGGGGAAGCCGGCTCCGGTGGCGACGAAAACGATGTCGGCACCATCGGGGAAGCTCTGTTCGGAGAGGACGGCCGCGGTGTGATAGCGGTTGCGTCCCGCCACCCGGCATACCGGATCCCCCTCGACGCAGGGCTGATACAGACCGTTCTTGGCGTCCACCAGGGCCTGGTACGGGTTGACCCGCACCCCGTAGGGGTCGATCAGTTCGAAGTGGAGATGCGAGCCGGTGTTTTCGGCGTTGCCCGAGTCGCCCACCCACCCCAGCAGTTGTCCGGCGACCACATCCACCCCGGGCTCGATACCGGGGGCGATCCCCCAGGCGAGATTGGGTTGGCCGTCGACGATCGGACCCAGGGCCCCCCGTCCGTCGTCGGTGCCGGGAGTGTCGTTGTTCATGTGGATGTACCACGAGGCCCATCCGTCGTTGTGATCGATGGCGAGGGTGCAGCAGCGGGAGTAGTCGATGTTGTCGGGGTTCCACGACCAGTTGACGTGGCGGATCGTTCCGTTCACCGGCGCCACGATCGGGGTCATCTTGGGCGACATGATGTCGGTGGCGTGGTGAATCTCACCGGGGGCGCAGCACCTCGAGGCGTTGAAGGTGTCGGTGAAGTGATTGGTCCCGTCCACCGGGAACACCATCGGATAGAACACCATCTCACCGTGCTCGTTATCCGGCCCGCTCGGATATGGCGGGGCGTGATGGGCTGCCGCGGTGGGAACGACGAAGACGCCGACCATCACGGCAACCAGCATCAAAGGTGCCAGACGGATGGTGCTGCGAGCCATTAGTGATTTATCGGCGCCCCGCCGGACCTTTCTTGAGCAAGTACGGCCACCGTAACCCGTAGTGCCGGTTATCCGGCATCAGCCCAACCCGTCCTCCAGGGCTCGTTCCGCTGCGGCGGTGACCACGCCGTTCCCGCCGAGCACCACCAGCGACGCTGCACCGAGGCGATCTATTTCACCCGTTACCACCGCGGGGATGACCGTCCCCGGGATCAGGAGCACGGGCCAACCCGCGGCTCCGGCGGCGGCGGCGCCGGCGAGGGCATCGGGGAAGTTGAGGCCGGTGGCGACGAAGGCTCCGGCCGCCCCGCCTCCGAAGGCATAGTCACTGATGTTGGTGGCGGTGACGTAGCGGTCGGATCCGCTGATCCGGATCACGGTGTCGTCACCCTGGAGGGCGTCGATGGCGGCGAGGACCGCATCGGACACCGCGCTGGTGCCACCGACCACCACGATCGTGGCCGGGTCGAGTCGCACGATCTCGGCGGCCACCGATGCCGGGAGACTTGTCCCGGGGACCAGCAGCACCGTGCCGTCCAGTTCGGCGGCGGCGGCTCCGGCGGCCAGGGCATCGGGGAAGTTGAGTCCGGTGGCGACGAAGACGGTTCCCGCCGGGGGAGTGGGGAATCCGTACTGGCTGATGGCGACCGCCGTCTCGTAGCGATTGGCTCCAAACACCCGGGTGACGGTGGGGGCGTATGGGGCCAGATCGGCCAGCAGCGAATCGGCCACTACCCCGGGGCCGCCGAGCACGACGATCGTGTCGGGGTCGAGACGGTCCAGTTCGGTGGCGGTCTCGGGGGGAAGGTCGCTCAGGGAAGTGAGCAGCAGCGGGGCTCCCAGTCGGGCGGCCACCGCAGCCCCGGCCAGCCCGTCGGGGAATCCCAGTCCGGTGGCGATGAACACCGTGTCGGCACCACCGGGGAACTGCCCCTCCGAGATGACGGCAGCGGTGGCGTAGCGATTGGGGCCGGAACGGCGCAGCACGCATCCTGTGGTGTCGGCCACCGTCGCCGGGTTGCCGAGGTGGAGCAGTCCGGCGCCATAGGTGTTGTCGTCTCCTACGGCACCGGCATCGACGGCGAGGTCGGCGAGCAGCGCCTCCACGGCCTCGGGGTCGAGGCAGGGGGAGGCGTCGATCACCAGGGCCGCCGCGGCGGCGACATGAGGAGCGGAGGCCGAGGTGCCGAAGAAGGATCCGTAGGAGGCGCTGCTGACGCCGTCGGGTCCGGCGATGTCGGGCTTCAACGCCCCGTCGATCGTGGGGCCTCGCGACGAGAAGTCCTCGATGATCCCGTCACCCCTGTAGAACGCCCCGGCGGCGATGATCAGCGGCGAGGTCCCCGGGTCGGTGACGCTGCGCGACGCCACGGGATACTCGAGGTCGAACCCAACCTGGTCGGTGACGATGAAGAAGTCCATGTCGTGACTGGTCGTCGTGGAGAAATCCAGCAGTTTGATGTGGAACGTCTGGGTGACGGCGGTGGCGTTGGTCCACTCCAGTTCTTCGGTTGGTGGTTGGATGCCAGTCTGCGGACCCTCGCTCACCGCGACAGGGTCGGGCTCACTCCCGCGAAAGAGAAATAGGTCGACGTCTTCCGACGAGGTCGGCCAGTCGTTCCACCGCAGATAGATGGTGACGGAGCGGCCGGGGTCGAGCGAGAACGAATTGGTCTCGTCACCGCCCGAGAACTCGTACCAGCCGTTGACGTCCGCATCGGGGGGAATGCCGCTCCAGTGATTGAGTGCCGCATTGCCTGCGGAGTTGACCCAGACGAGGCCGGCATCGTGAGCCTCCTGGACGATTGGAGCGAACCAGCCCGAGCCATCTCCTTTTCCGGCCGGGTGCCAGGTCAGGGATTCGGTTATCACCGACGCACCCATGGCAATTGCGTAGTCGACCGCGTCGGCGAGATCGAGCGGGCTATTGACGCAGATCAGAATCAGCTCCG
>CAYTTU010000221.1:0-14262 GCA_964440905.1 uncultured Acidimicrobiia bacterium
ATCTACGGAAGGCTCCACGGTCACTTGATTATCATCTTGCGAGACGCGAACTTTGTCGCGATCCAACGTCACCATGATCGGCGACGTGACTGTGGAGAAATTGAGCTCGTCCTGATCCCCTTCACCGGCTGCCTCGATAACGACATCTTCGGCGCCCCAACCATCGGCAAAAATATACGTGTCGTCGCCCGGGCCTCCTCGCTGACGATGAGGTCGACATAACGCTGGCGATGGCGCTTCTCCACGTCCTGCAGCCCGTGCCACTTGTCGGGGAGCGGGCGCAGCCCCTTGGCGAGAAGTGCGAACGACTCCACCCGCACGCTCAGTTCACCCCGCTTGGTGGTGATCACCTCGCCGGTGGCGCCTACCCAGTCGCCGCCGTCGAGGGAGTCGAAGGCATCGAAGCGCTCTACGAGGGATGCCGCCTCGACGAACAACTGGATGTCGCCGGTGTGATCGCGCAGCACTCCGAAGGCGAGTCCGCCCACCCGCCGGGTGTTGATCAGACGGCCGGCGACGGTCACCCGCTCCCCCGTCGCCGTTCCGGCAGCGAGGTCGCCCCACCGTTCCCGCACCGCGGCGGTGGGGTGGGTGCGTTCGAAGCGCACCGGGTAGGGCTCCTCCCCGGCGGCACGCATCGCCTCCACCTTGGCGAGACGCGCCGCGGTGAGGCGATTCTCCTCGAGCGACGACCGGTCTTCGTCAGCCATCGACATTCATCTCATAGATCATGCGCAGGCCGTCGAGGGTGAGGTTGGGGTCCACGATCTCCACCGATCGGCAGTGGGGCACGATGGTAGAGGCGAGACCTCCGGTGGCCACGACCGGCACCTCTCCCCCCAACTCGGCCACCAGGCGCTCTACCAGTCCGTCGACCAGGCCGGCGTGTCCGTAGATCAGCCCGCTTTGGATCGCCTCCACTGTGTTTTTGCCGATCGCGGCGCGGGGCGGCACCAGATCGACGCGGCGCAACGCCGCGGTCGCCGTGATCAGGGCGTTGAGCGACACCTCCAGCCCGGGGGCGATGGCTCCTCCCACATAGGCACCGGAGGCGTCGACCGCATCCATGTTGGTCGAGGTCCCAAAGTCCACCGACACCACCGGCGTGCCGTAACGGCGCGCCGCCGCCACGGAGTTCACCACCCGGTCGGCACCGACCTCCCGGGGGTTGTCGATGTTGATCGGCATCCCGGTCTTGACCCCGGGGCCGACCACGATGAGCGGCCCGGTGATCGTCTCCTCGGCCACCTGGATCATCGCCGCCTTCACCGTGGGAACCACGCTGGAGAGGGCCACCCCGTCGACGTCCTCGAGGCGATACCCATCCTGACGCAACAGTCCGGTGAGGAAGAGCCGATACTCGTCGGCGGTGCGCTCGCGCACCGTGGAGAGACGCCACGAGTCGACCAGGTCATCTCCGTCGTAGAGACCCATGACGGTCTGGGTGTTGCCCACGTCGATGGCGATCAGCATCACGACCCTCCCAGGATCGAGGGGCCGTCGAGCCTGACCCCCCGGTCGGAACTGCCATCCGGCTCGAGGACGACATTGTCGATGAGGCGGACACTGCCGACCCGGGCGGCCACGGCCAAGAAAGCGGGTCGATCCAGCGAAGGAATGCGGCGCGCCGTGGCGCGGTCGGCCAACGTGGAGTACTCCACCGCCGCACCGGCGCGGGTGGCGGTGCGGCCGACGATGCCTTCGAGCACCACGGCGGAGCGCTCCCCCGCCGAGACGGCATCGGCGGCGAGGAACAACCCCGCCGACAGACCGAGGGCGGCGGGCCGGTCGACGACGAACACGTTGCGGCTGGAGAGCGCCAGCCCGTCCCGCTCCCGCACGGTGGATACCTCGACGATCTCCAGGGGAAAGGACAGATCGGCGGTGAGTCGGCGCACCACGGCGAGCTGCTGGGCGTCCTTGCGTCCGAAAGCCGCGAGGTCGGGGCGGAGGCCGGCGAACAGCTTGGCGACCACGGTGGCCACCCCGTCGAAATGCCCGGGTCGGTGCGCCCCCTCCATCTCGACGGTGAGTTCGGGAAGGACCACTCGGGTTAGAGGGGGTGCGGGGTACATCTCCTCCGGTGCCGGTGCGAACACGACATCGACCCCGGCGCCGGCGGCGAGTTCGAGGTCGCGCGGCATCGAGCGCGGGTAGCGGGCCAGGTCGGCGGGGTCTTCGAACTGCAACGGGTTGACGAACATGGAAGTCATCACCGTCTCGGCGCGTCCCCGCAGCGCGGCAATGCACGCCAGGTGCCCTTCGTGGAGATACCCCATCGTCGGCACCAGCCCGAGCACCCCCTGGGTGGCGGCGCGGGCAGCAGCAAAGGTGTCGACGACCTTCAATGCAGCGCCCTCTCGATGATCTCGCTGGTCCCTGCCACCGCGGCGGTGGCCCGCACCATCGCCACGAAGGGATCCACCAGTTCCGGGACGGCGGCGGCGACCGCAGCCACCTGCGCCCGCACCGTCCCGGCGTCGCCGCGGGCCACCGGTCCGGTGAGCGCCCCATCGGGGCCGAGTTCCATGGCGTTGGCCATCACCGCGTCGATCAGAGGCCCTGCCGCGGCGAAGTCCACCCCGGCGGCGTCGAACAACCGTCGCGACATCGACAGTGCTGCCAGTGTGAAATTGGCCGCGGCGGCGGCAGCGGCGTGGTACACCGGCTTGTCGGGGTCGGCGAGTTCGAAGGGATGGCCGCCGAGGGAAGAGGCCAGGGCGAAGAGGCGATCGGCGAGAAGGTCATCGTCGGTGGTGACTCCGAACCACGCCCCGGCGAGCCTGGCGGCGCCGGTCTCGGGTGTGGGCATCGACTGCAAGGGGTGCAGCGATCCAACCGGCACCCCGAGAGGCTCCAGGACCCGCACCGGGGCCAGTCCGGAGAGATGCACCGCACCAGCCACCGCCCCGGTCCTGTCGGCAAGCCGTGCCACGACCGCCCCGATGGCGTCGTCCCGCACCGCGATCACCACCAGGTCGGAGGCCGGCAGCGGTTCGCTCCAATCGAGGGCCACCGAGTCGAGGCGCCCCGCGGCTGCCGCGGCCGCATCGGGGTCGCGAGCGAGCACTCCGATGATGCGATGACCGGCGCTGCGGGCGGCGAGACCCAGGGCGAGCCCGGCCCGTCCCGGGCCGACGAGGATGAGATCCATGCGTGTTCCAGTCCTCAAGGGGTACCAGACGAGAGGAAGTGTAGGGGTGTGGTGATTGGCTATGGGCGGATGGCTATTGGCTATTGGCCAGAGCGATGGGTCATGGGCGACGGGCGACGGGCGACGGGCGACGGGCGACGGGCGATGGGCGATGGGCGACGGGCGATGGGCGATGACCCGGAGCTCGCACCGGTCTGAGCTGTCGGCTGTCGGCTGTCAGCTGACCGTCCCCACCCCGGCGCACATCTCCCGACCATTTGATATGGTCGGCCCCACACACCGACCGGGAGGGACGCATGCGCACCCGAGCAACCGTCGTAGGTCTGGTAGCCGTGTTGATGGGAGCCTTGCTTCCCGCCACGGCTCACGGTGCCGGACCGATCTACCTGAACGAGATCCAGGTCAGCACCGCCTCGGACGACTGGGAGTTCTTCGAAGTCCAAGGGTCACCGGGCACCGATCTCACGGGGTACACCCTGGTCGAGATCGAGAGCGATGTCGGAGCCACCCAGGGCCGGATCGACAACTTCGTGCATCTGAGCGGGTCGATCCCCGCCGACGGCTATTGGGTGGCGATGAGCCCCGCCGGCGCCACCGCCTACGCGACGGTTGGCGACGCGGCGATCTCCAACAACTTCTTCGAGAACAGCTCCGCCACGTACTTCCTGGTGACGGGCTTTACCGGTGCCGTCGGCAACGACCTCGACCTGGACAACGATGGGGCCTTCGACGGGCCGCCACCGTGGACCGCCGAGGCCGACTCGGTGGCGATCCGCGACTCCAACCTGGACCCCAGCTACGGGGCAGCGGCAGTGCTCGGCCCCGACGGCTCGTTCCTTCCTTCCGGCGTGTTCCGCTGCCCCAACGCCCCCACCGGCAGCTGGAGCACCTCCTATCTGAACTTCAGCGTTCCCGATGGGACCCCGGGGACGGCCAACTGCGTCGACCTGTTCCCGGTTCCCCGCCTGATCAGCGAGATCCAGGGTTCGGGGTCGGCCTCGCCCCTGGTGAACACCCTGGCGACCATCACCGGAGTGGTGGTCGGTGACTTCCAGGGCAATGCGTTCGCCGGCAACCAGCTCAACGGCTTCTTCCTGCAAGAGGAGCCGGATGACGAGGACGGCGACCCGGCCACCTCAGAGGGAATCTTCGTGTTCGCCCCCGGAGCGCCCGCGGTGGACCCGGGTGATGCGGTGACCGTCACGGGACAGGTGGTCGAGTTCGACGGCATGACCGAAATCACCAACGTCACCGAGACCGTCAACCACGGTCCGGCCGTGGCCGAGGACCAACCGGCGGCGACGGTCGTGGCGATGCCGGTTGTGGCGACGGGCGACTGGGAGAAGTACGAGGGGATGCTCGTCACCTTCGAGCAGGACCTGGTGATCTCGGAGTATTTCAACTTCGACCGCTTCGGGGAGATCGTGCTCACCACCGATCGGCAGTACCAGCCGAGCCAGGTGTTCGAGCCGGGGTCTGGCGATGCGTTCGCCCTGGCGGCGGCGCACCTGCTGGCGCGCATCACCCTGGACGACGGACGCACCGCCCAGAACCCGGATCCAGCGATCCATCCCAACGGGCTGGAGTTCACCCTGACCAATACCTTCCGCGGCGGTGACATCCTCCAGGACGTCACCGGGGTGCTCGCCCAGTCCTTCGGGCTCTACCGGATTCATCCCACCGCCGGGGCGACCCACGTGATCGTCAACCCCCGGCCAACGGAGACCGACCTCGGCCCGGCGCAGAGTCACCTCAACGTCGCCTCGTTCAACGTTTTGAACTTCTTCACCAACATCGACGCCGGACCAGACGTGTGCGGCCCGACCGGGCTGTCCGATTGCCGCGGCGCGGACACGATGGCCGAGTACCAGCGCCAGCTCGACAAGCTGGTGGCCGGGATCATCGCCCTCGACGCCGACATCGTCGGCATCGAGGAGATCGAGAACGACGTCCGCACCGACGACGGCAACCGCGCCCACGACGCGGTGCTGACACTGGTGGAGGAACTCAACGCGGTGGAGGGCCCCGGAACCTGGGCGTGGGTGGGAGTGGCCACCCCGCTCGGCGGTGCCACGGCCTACAACGACTATCCGGTGCGCAACGAGATCATCTACCGGGTCGGTGCGGTCGAGCCGGTGGGACCGCCGGTGGCGCTGCGCGATCCGGCATTCGACCAGGTGCGCCCCCTGCCCGGGTTGTCGGGCATCGAACCGGTCGGACGACCTCCACTGGCGCAGACCTTCACCATCGATCACGATCAGTCCGGACAGGGCAACCGCCGAGCGTTCACCGTGGTGGTGAACCACTTCAAGTCGAAGGGCTCATCGTGCGCCACGCTGGGCGACCCGTTCGATCCGCATCAGGCGGAGTGCAACCTCACCCGGGTGGCGCAGTCGGAGGCGCTGCTCGAGTTCGTGGCCTGGCTGCAGACGGAGAGCGGGGACGACGACGTCCTGATAGTCGGCGACCTCAACTCCTATGCCAAGGAAGACCCCATCGACACCCTCAAGGCGGGCGGTGACGGCGTGGCCGGGAACGGCGACGACTTCACCGATCTACTGCAGATGTTCGAGGGTCCGCTCACCTACGGGTACGTCTTCGACGGTCAGCTCGGGACGCTGGACCATGCCATGGCCAGTGCCTCACTGCTGTCGCAGATCCTCGGGGCGACGAGTTTCCACATCAACGCCGATGAGCCCGACATCCTCGACTACGACATGTCCTTCAAGCTGCCGGCCCAGGACGCCCTGTACGAGCCACTGCCGTACCGGGTCTCGGATCACGATCCCGTGATCGTCCGCATCCGGCTGGCTCGCTAGGGCCGCTGAGGTCACGGTGCTGTGTGGGGGGCGGGTCGTTGGCCCGCCCCCCACCCGCGCCCGTCCGGGCGCTCACCGCGTCGCTCAAGAGCCGAGCGCCCACCCCGGCCCCTCCACCCACCGCATCTTCTGATCGGTTACCACGGCGACGAGGTCTGCGACTCTTCCCCGCCCCGGCACGACGGCGTCGGGCCAGGCTTCGGCCAGCGGGGCGAGGACGAAGCGGCGCTGGTGCATCCGGGGATGTGGCACCTGGAGTCCGGGTAGGTCGAGGACCGCGTCGCCGTAGAGCAGCACATCGAGGTCGAGAGTGCGCGGACCCCAACGCTCCCGACGGATTCGACCGGCGGCGGCCTCGATGTCGAGGAGGGCGGCGAGCAGCGGCCGGGGACCGCGCATCGTGTCGAGGATGACCACCGCATTGAGGTAATCCCCCTGGGGCACGTCACCGATCGGGGCGGTCTCCCACAGTGACGACGCCGCGGTCACGTGGCCCAGTCGGCCAAGAGCCGCCGCTGCGCCGCCGAGCACCAAACGGCGGTCGCCGAGGTTGGAGCCGAGGCCGATGGCGCAGCGCGACTCAGGCTCCGGTGGCTTGGGGGATGATCGCCCGCGCCTCGGGGCCGAGGGGGCGGCGCAGAATCTCCTGGATCAGGGCGGTGGCCATGATCGGGTCGTCGATCCGGTGGGAGTGCACCAGGTACCCGGCGAGCACCCCGGCCATGGTGTCATCGATCATGTCGCGGTGCACCAGCAGCACCCGATCCGGCTTGGAGAGCATCCGGCTCATCGCCTTGAGAACCCGCTTCACCCCGTCCACGGTCAGAGCGGGCAGCGGTTCGTTGGCGGCGGCGAGGCCGCCCTTCTCGTATGCGGCGAGGTTCTGGTTGCCGTCGAGCAGGGACAGCACCGCGTTGACCCCGACGGACTTGAGCCAGGCGATCTCCTCTTCGCGCCGCACCCGGCGATGCTGGAAACCGTATCCCCCAATCCGCTCCGATACGGCGAGCCGCCGGGCGATCACCCAGATGAAAGAACGCGGTTCGAGCCCGACCGTCATGGCGTGCGTCTGACGATAGCGTCGGCCACTCGCGCAGAGAGTAGCCCCTCGACCACGCTGTGTACTCGGATGGCGCTGGCTCCGGCGGCGATGGCGAGCACATGGGCCGCCGCGGTGGCGCCGTCGCGCTCCTCCGGTGGGAGCGGCCCGAGGATGCGCTCCAGAAACGACTTGCGCGACGCCCCCACCAGGACCGGGAGCCCCGTTGCCGCCAGTGCCGCCACACCGGAGGTGAGCAGATCCAGGTTGTGGGCCAGGGTCTTGCCGAAACCGATGCCGGGGTCGAGGCACACTCGCTCCGCCGGGATCCCGGCGGCGCCAGCCACCGCCACCCGGCCGAGCAGGAAGTCGCGCACCTCGGTCACGACGTCGTCGTAGCGGGGGTCGGCCTGCATGGTGCGGGGAGTGCCCTGCATGTGCATCAACACCACTCCGCAACCTGCATCGGCCACCACTGCAGCCATGTCCGGGTCACCCAACGCGGTGACGTCGTTGACCACCGCAGCGCCGGCACGCAACGCGGCGGCGGCAACGATCGCCTTGGCGGTGTCGACTGAGACCCGGACGCCCTGGGCGACCAGGGCGGTCACGACCGGGACCACCCGGTCGGCCTCCTCGTCGGCGGACACCGCGACCGCTCCCGGTCGGGTGCTCTCGCCGCCCACATCGACCAGATCGGCCCCCTGTTGCCACATCTGCAGCCCACGGGCGATGGCCGCACTGCGGTCGAGAAAGAGCCCCCCGTCCGAGAACGAGTCCGGGGTGACGTTGAGCACTCCCATCACCAGGGTGTGCTCGGCGTTGGTGAGCGTCGCTCCCCCGACCTCCCAGCTGACCGGAACGGACGGCCGGGGCAGGATCAGGGCTTGGACCCCTCCTCGGCCTTGGCGGTGAGGGCGGCGACTTCCCGCCCGGCCACCCTGGCCGCCGGAGCCTGAATACGACCCGAGCCGTTGGGGGCGTGCTCCCATTTGGCGACGTCGTGGAGCACCTCGGTCACCTCGGCGGCGTCGAGAGTCTCCCGCTCCATCAGCGCCGCGGCGAGGCGGTCCAGCGCAGGGGCATGGGTCTTGAGAATGGTGCGGGCCTCGTCGTGCGCCTGGGTGATCAGGGCGCGGATCTCCTGGTCGATGAGGGTGGCGACATCGTCGGAGTAGTCGGTGTGACGGACGTAGTCGCGGCCCAGGAAGACTTCGCTGTCCGGGTTGCCGTACTTCATCGGCCCCACCTTGTCGCTCATGCCGTACTCCATGACCATCTTGCGGGCCAACGACGTCGCCTGCTCGATGTCATTGGAGGCGCCGGTGGTGGGATCGATGAAGATCATCTCCTCGGCAGCGCGGCCGCCGAGCATCATCGCCAGCTTGTCGACGAGTTCGCTGCGCCGCATGTAGTTACGGTCCTCGTGGGGCACCGACATCGTGTACCCGCCGGCGCGTCCCCGGGGGATGATCGTCACCTTGTGGATCGGATCGGCGTTGGGCAGAGCGAACCCCACCAGGGCATGACCGCCCTCGTGATAGGCGGTGACCTTCTTGTCCATTTCTGTCATCACCCTGCTGCGCCGCTCCGGTCCGGCGATCACCCGGTCCACCGCTTCGTCCAGCTCGTCCATGCCGATCAGGTCCTTGTCGCGCCGAGCAGCGAGCAGCGCCGCCTCGTTGATGGTGTTGGCCAGGTCGGCGCCGGTGAACCCCGGTGTCGATCGGGCCAGGGACTCCAGGTCGATGTCCTTGGCGAGCGGCTTGCCCTTGGCGTGCACTTCGAGGATCGCCTTGCGCCCCTTGATGTCGGGGCGGTCGACCACGATGTGACGGTCGAACCGGCCGGGGCGGAGCAGCGCCGGGTCAAGAATGTCGGGGCGGTTGGTGGCGGCGATCAGGATCACCCCGGTCTTGACGTCGAAGCCGTCCATCTCCACCAGCAGCTGGTTGAGGGTCTGCTCCCGCTCGTCGTGGCCGCCACCCAGGCCGGCGCCGCGATGACGGCCCACGGCGTCGATCTCGTCCACGAAGATGATCGCCGGAGCCTGCGCCTTGGCCTGCTCGAACAGGTCGCGCACCCGGCTGGCCCCGACCCCGACGAACATCTCGACGAAGTCGGAACCCGAGATGGAGAAGAACGGCACCCCGGCCTCACCGGCCACCGCCCGGGCCAGCAGCGTCTTGCCGGTGCCGGGCGGACCGTAGAGCAGCACCCCCTTGGGGATCTTGGCGCCCATGGCGCGGAACTTCTGCGGTTTGGCGAGGAAGTCCTTGATCTCGCGCAGCTCCTCGACCGCTTCCTCGGCCCCGGCCACGTCCTTGAAGGTGACCTTGGGCATGTCGCGGCTCACCTGCTTGGCCTTGGCCTTGCCGAAGGCCATCACCCGGTTTCCTCCGCCCTGGAGCTGCATCAGGATGAAGATGAACACCCCAAAGATCAGGATGTACGGAAGGATCGTTCCCAGGAACCACTCGAAGAGACTGGGGTTCTCGGAGCGGGTGTCCACGCTGATCCCGCTGTCGAGGAGCAAGCCGGTGAGGTCGCCCTCGTAGCCGTCGGGGAAGCTGGTGCGGAACGTGGTCCCGCCGGCGGCCACGGTGAGGACGCCCTCGACCACGTTGGACTTCTGCTTGATGACCACCGATTCCACCTCGCCGGCGGCGACGCGGTCGGTGAACTCGTCGAGGGTGAACTCGACCGGGGCGGTTGCCGAGGACACGAATGCGTTGACGAGCATGATCGCCACGGTCACCACGAGCAGGTAGACCAGAACGGTCCTCACCGTGCGGCTCACTTGGCGACACCTCCAGAAGACGGGCGAAACGGGGAGGTCATGGTATCGGTGAGTCGTGGGCTATATGTGAGCGGAAACCGACGCCCGAATCCCGATGCCCGATGCCCGATGCCGGAACCCGAGCCCGAACCCCCAGCCCGAACCCGATACCCGACGGGCGACCGGCGACCGGCGACGGACTGATTCGGCGGCGTGAGCCGCCGAATCAGTCCTCAACCATCACCGCTACGTGCGGCAGATTCCGCATCTTGCCGTACAGGTCCAATCCGTAGCCGATGACGAAGTCGGGTGGGATCTCGAAGCCCACGTAACGCACCTCGAGGGGCACCCGCTGGATCCCGTTCTTCAGAAGCAGGGTGGCGATCTCCAGGGATGCCGGAGCGCGCACCTCCAGGTTGCGCCGCAGGTAGTCGAGAGTGAGTCCGGAGTCGATGATGTCCTCCACGATCAGGACGTGGCGGCCGGCGATCTCGGCGTCGAGATCCTTGAGGATGCGTACCACCCCAGAGGTCTGGGTGGCGTGGCCGTACGAAGAGACCGCCATGAAGTCGATGTCCACGTCGAGGCGGATCTGGCGCGCCAGGTCGGCCATCACCATGAAGGCGCCCTTGAGGACCGCCACCAGCAGCAGGTCCTTGCCCGCGTAGTCGCGGGAGATCTCCTCGCCCATCTCGGAGAGGCGCGCCGCTATCTGCTCCCTGGTGACCAGCACCGACCCGATCCTCACCGCTGCTCCCTCCGCGCCGTCATCGCCACCACCGGGCCGCTCTCCCGGGGTGCCACCCGGACCCCGACCACCCAGACGATTCTTCCACGGTCCTCGACCACCGGCCACCGCCGTCGCAGCCGCGGGGGTACTCCGGCCTCACGCAGCGCCTCGGCCACGGCCTTGTGTCCGCCGCCGATATCGATGCGATCGCCGGGTCGGGAGGCCCGCACCATCGCCGGGCCCCCCAGCGGCACCGCAACCGGGCCGGTGCCGGCGGTGATCCGCCACCTGCCGAATGGCACCTCACCGGGAATCGGAAGCGTCACCGGATCCGGCACCCGAGGCGCGCTGCCCGCCACCGCCACCCACGGACCCTCGCGCCGCACCCGCAGCCCACCGCCCAGCGTGGCCACGCCAGCGCCGCAAGCGGCGGCGAGTACTCCGGCGACGGCGACGGCGTCTCCGGCGTGGTCGCCGCTGAGATCACGCAGCGCCCGGCGAGCCACCCGGGCGGCCACCGCGGCGGGAAGCCCGGTGAGAGCCGCCGCCGGAATCAGCACCGCCTCCTCATCGGTGCGGATCGGCACCTCGGCGGCGCGGGCCTCGAGCACTTCATCGTCGGCAGCCGCTGCCGCCGCGGTGCGCAGCAGGGCCTGGCGCAGCCGCGGGTTGTAGGCGGCGGCGAGCGCCGGGATGGTCTCGTTGCGCAGCCGGTTGCGGCGCACCGCGGGGTCGTCGTTTTGGGGATCGTCAACGAAGGGGAGCCCGAGAACACCGGCCAAAGCCCGGGTCTCGGCGCGGGTGACATCAAGAAGAGGACGCACAAAACGGCGGTGCCGGGCGGGGATGCCGGCCAGGCCGGCGGTGCCGCTCCCCCGCAACAGGTTGCCCAGAACCGTCTCGGCGTGATCGTCGGCGGTGTGCCCGGTGAGGATCCAGCCTGCGGTGCTCTGCTCCAACGCGGCAAGCCGCACGGTGCGCAGGTCACCCTCGGAGGACGACCGCGGTCGCACCGCCACCACCCGATGCGCCAGGCCGAGTTGCACCGCGATCTGTGCCGCCGCCGCCACCAGCGCCGCCGATCCGGGGAGGCCGTGATCGACCGAGAGGGCAGTGGTGTCATCCCGTGCCGCCACCGCCCAGGCGAGTGCGGCGCTGTCGGCCCCGCCGCTCAGCGCCACGATTGCGGGCCCGGGGGGTACCCGCCCGGCAACCCGGCGGCGGAGTGCTTCGGGGGTCACCCCACCCGCGCCAGCCATCGCTCCGGATGGGCGATCTCGTCGAGGGTGGGCAGTGCCTCTGGTCCCGACCAGGCGGCATCGAGGGCTCCGAACCCGGCGCGCCGCTCGACACCATGGATGAAGCGCTGACCCATGTCGTATTGCTTCATCTTCATCTCCAGACCGGTGAGGCGGAGAAAGGCGCGGGCCCGGGGATCCTGACGGCGCGCCTTCAGGACTCGCGACATCCGCTCCTGGCCGACCAGTTCGCGGGCACCGATGCGGTCCATGACGACATGGCCGTGTCCTTCGAGCAGCGCCATGAGCGCCTGCACCTGCTCGATGAGACGGCGCTGACCCGGTGTCGCCAGCAGGCCCATCAGCCCGGACTCGTCGAGCAGCGGCCGCCCCTGGCGGGAGGCGGTGCGGATCTCGTCGCCGAGTCGCTGCACCCTTCCCTCCTCGGGTTCGGCTGAGTCCACCAGTTCGTCGACCAGCGACAGAAAGTGCGGTCGCAGCCACGGGACTCCGGTGAACTGGAGTCGGTGGGTGCACTCGTGCAGCGCCACCCAGAAACGGAACTCGTCGGGACGGAACTCATGCTGCCGCTCCATGTGCAGCACGTTGGCCCCGGCGAACATGATCGTGTCGCCCTGCTCGGCGTCGCCCGAGGGCACGACGAGTTCGTACTGGCCCAGTACCCGCTTGGCGAGCACCCCGACCAGCGCCCCCACCTCGGCGGCGAGCAGGCGCGCCCCGATCTTGGCGGTGAAGCCCTTCCCCGCCCGCTGCTCGAGTTTCCGTTCGGCGGGGGCGAGCAGCCGCGCGAAGGCGGCGATGTTGGCCTGGGCCCACTCCGCCCGGGTCACCACCCGCACCTCGGGATCACCGGACCACGCCAACCCGGTCTCGACGGCGACGAGTCCGGCGGCGCGGGCCACCATGGCAGGAGCGGTGCGCGCCAGCGCGGCGAAGTGATAGGTACCTTCGAGCGGATGGGTGCCGGCCATGCTCCCGGCGACCCGGGCGGCCAGCGGCCAATGGATCGAGGTCACCGCACCAGGCGATAGCGGCGGCGGCGGGCGGCATAGCCGACGGCGGTGGCGGCCAAGGCGAGACCGGTCACCGCCAGCACGGTGGGCACCAGGAAGCGGAAGGTCCAAGCCTGTTCGGCGGGCGGCGGTGGAGCCTCCTCGACAACCACGGCCGGACCGTCACCACCCGAGGTGTCCTGGGCGAAGGCAGGCAGCGCGCCAAGAGTCAGGGCGATGGCGAACACTGCGAACCCGAGACGAAGGCGGTTCATTGCGACGCACAATACCGGAGCGGCGGGCAGTGTCCTGCTCCGAGCTGTCCGCTTCCTAGGACTCGGGAACCACCCGGCCGCGCAGGCGGGGGAAACGGGTCGGGGCGTGGGCGTAGCAGTAGGTCCGCTTGTTGTAACGGGACAGCAGCGTCTCGCAGCTGTCGTGCTCGCATACCCGGGTTCCGTCGTGCTGACGCGGTGCCCGGGTCCGACCCTGCACCTTGTTGCCCTTCATGATCTCGGACATGTCACTTCCCGTCTTCAGCGTGTCCTTGGAGGAACGCTCTGAGGCGGTCGGCAAGTTCCGGCGGGATCTGTTCCCGACAGCTCTCCCTGACCCGCACCCGGAGGCGCTCCTCGAACACGAGTACGTGTTCACAGGGCGGACATTGGCGCAGGTGCCGCCGAATCCGCCACCGGCGAACCATATTGGCCTCGCCGTCTATATAAACATAGATGTGTTCGGCGGTTTCGTCACAATTCATGGGCCGGCGGCCTCACGATCCTGGGCAAACCTCCACAACGCCTGCTGCAAGGCCTTTCTTCCTCTGTGGAGCCGTGACATGACGGTTCCGATGGGTACATCCATGATCTTTGCTATCTCCTTGTAGGAGAACCCCTCGACATCGGCGAGCAATACCGGGATTCTGAAATTCTCGGGGAGGGACTCCACCGCCGCCTTGATGTCCGCGTCCACGAAACGGTCCAGCGCCTCGTCTTCGGCGCTGCGTGCCGCCCCGGCCGAGCCCTCCTCGCCGAGGCGCTTGAACAGATAGAGGTCCTCCAACTCCCCCAGCTCGACCTCCTGGGGGCGGCGGGTCTGGCGGCGGTAGCGGTTGATGAAGGTGTTGGTGAGGATGCGGTAGAGCCAGGCCTTGAGGTTGGTGTCCTGGGTATAGGTGTGAAACCCCCGGTAGGCCTTGAGCAGGGTCTCCTGGAGCACGTCCTCGGCGTCGGCGGGGTTGCGGGTCATGCGCAGGGCAGCCGAATACAGCTGAGGGGCGTACACCATCACCTGCTCTGTGAAGTCGGCCTGGTCGGCCATGTGACTCCCGTCGAAGTGGAGCCGGAGCGGGGATTTGAACCCCGGACCTGCTCATTACGAGTGAGCTGCTCTACCCCTGAGCTACTCCGGCGTGGGGCGAGGCATGGTACCCGATGCCCGATGCCCGACTCCCGACTCCCGACACCCGATTCCCGATGCCCGATGCCCGA